>JAKZVK010000440.1:0-7917 GCA_047516085.1 Bryobacterales bacterium | reverse complement strand
GCGCGTGTCACGACCTCTTCGCTTTGGGCCGCGTGCGGAGCCAGCCCGCGGCGGATGTACTCGGCGGAGACACGGAGCCGGGTGGCGACTTCGTTCTGCTGCAAGTCGCCCAGTGCCTCGCGCAAGGTGCGAGTCGTCTCGCGTTGGGCGCGGTCGAGGCTGCGGATCGATTCCTGTATCTTGCGCTCGATCGCTTCCAACTCCTCCTGCATGGCTTTCTTCTGTTCCGACAACTCGAGCGCGTCCACCGGCGAGAGAGAGCTGCGGAGCCGGCCACGAACGCCGCTGGCTGCTTCGTCCGCTGCTTGCTTCTCGAGGGCCTTGACCATGTCTTCGCGTAGGCGCTCGGCAATCTGTCTCTGCTCGGTGGCGAGGCGCTCCGCGCGCTCGGCGATGTCGGAAAGCCCGGACGCGGTTTGCTGCTGCCGCTGCTGACTGAGTTGCCGCAAGGCCTCTTCGAGCCGCTCCTGCGCCCGGCGTGCTGAAGCTGCGTCTTGGCCCCTCTGCCCCTCGGACTCGGAGGAATTGCTTTGCATGTCGCGGGTAGCCTGGTCGAGCTGTTGGATGATCTGCTCGAGGCTGGCCTGGTTTTGATTGGGCGAGCGGCGGCTGCTACCAGATGCACCCGCGCGCTGTTGCTGCCGGGATTGTTGCTGCTGAGACTGCTGCCCGCTTTGTCCGCCGCCCTGCTGCTGGCCAGATTGCTGCTGTCCCTGCTGTCCCTGCTGTCCCTGCTGTTGTTGCCCTTGCTGCTGGGCCTGCCGTTGGCGCTGGAGTTCTTCGAGTTCGCGCTTCAACTCCAGGGCTTCGCGGCGCAGCATCTCCTGCTGCCAACGATCGGCAAACGTGGGACGCTCCTGCTCCTTGCGCCGCTCGGCCAGCTTCTCCTGGCGGCGCGCAAGCTCCTTCAGCTTGTTCGCCAACTCGTCTTCCTTGCGGTCGAGCTGCTGCTGGGTGGCGCCTCCGCCGGTCTCGTACTGGTTCTTGTGGAGGTCCATCTCCAACTCGAACATCTCGGCCAAGTCGAGCTGCGCTTGCCCGCCGCCCTGGCCCTGGCCATTCCCAAACGCTAACTGGACGTCGCGGAAGATCGCCTCGGCGCGTAGCAGGAACTGCAGCGCCTTTTGTTCCGGCGCGATGGCGTCGCGCAGCTTCACCTCGCCGAGTTGCTCGGCGGCCGGCTCCATGAACCCGGCGGCCTTCTCGAGGTTCTCGATAAACGCGGTGAACTGGGGATTCGTTCCGGCCAACTCGCGCGCCCGTACCCGCTCGACCAACGTGCGTGCCTGGTCACGCAGCGTCAACTGGATGTCGGAGAGCACCACGGAGTTCTCGCGGATTTCCCGGCGCTCGCTCGCCTTGGCTTCCTGCGACTTCTTGATCAGGTTCCAGGTCGCGGCGATGATTTCTTTCTGTCGCCTGGAGATCTCGTTCTGCTGCTGCTGGCCCCCGCCCATTCCGCCGCCCGCGGCCTGCGATTGCGAGAACGAGCGGTCGAACGCCCGCGTCTCAACGAAAAACATGTCCGTCTGCGCGGACAGCTTGTGATCACGTGCGACGGCGTAGTACGAGATGAGGTCCCCCGGCACGAGGTTTGCAACCGGAAGCTCGCCGCCGGCCTCGACCGTCGTGTCGGTTTCTGTCTTGTCGGATTCCTCCGGGGTCACGACGATCTCCGCCGCGTCGCCCATCTCTTCGAGGAAGAACGTGTGGGACGATCGTGCCTGCTTGGCCCCGCTGCGCTTGCCGAGCCGGACGCGCTTCATCTCGCTGCCGTTGACCGAGTAGTAGAGGTCGAGCGACGACAGGCCGAAATCGTCCTCGGCCTCGGCCTCGACGACGACTTCTTCGATGGCCGTCGCCTGGTAGTCGCGTCCGGGATGAGTCAGCTTAATGGTGGGCTTCCGGTCGGGTATCAGCGTGATGAAGTAGTCTTCGCTGATACGGACCGGCTCGCCGTTGTAGATGGCGGCGATGTGGTAACGGCCATCCTCGATCACCTCGAAGCGACCCGTGCTGGTGAGTTCGTCAGCGGTCATCGCGGAGGCACGCCCGTCGTCGAGCTGAATCATGCCATCGGCGAGAGGCTTGTCGGTCTCGATCTCGACCTCGATCTCGGCGCCTTGCACGGCGTTGATGTCGCCGCCGGGATCTTCGATGACGTCTTTCATGCCCGTCCACGACGGGTAGTGATAGGTCAGCTTGAGGTTCTTGATCACCGGCATCGAGACGACATCGATGGCAAACTCGTCGCTGCGGACGCCCCCCGCCGTGACGTAATAGCGAAGTGGCTCGCGGAGGGAGGCGAAGAGGAACTCGTAGCCGCTGCCCTCCTGTTGCCGCCGCATGGGCGCCTGTTCCCAGTCGAGGCTATCGGCGTACTTGGCGTAGAGAGAGGCGGAGGGGGTCTGGAAGCCCGAGATCTCCGCGGTGATGATCAGGTCGGCGCCTTGACGAACCGTTGCGTCGCCCGGGCTGACATTGATCTGATAGAGCGGCGATTCGTTCGGTTGCAGCCAGCCGGCCCACAGGCGCGACGTGCCGTAACCCCAGTAGCCGGGCCCCGACGTACCCAACCAGATCAGGGTGAAGAACGCGACGAGCGCCATCGCGGCGTAGGCGCCGATGCGCTTCCAACTGATGATGTCTTCGACGGGCGCCGTTTCGGCGACTTGCAACGTATCTTCGGCCAGCAGATCAAGGAACGGATTCGGTTGCTCACCGCTGGTGCGCAGCGTTTCGGCCTCGCTGACAAACGTTTCGACGCGGCCGTCGAAGGCCGGGACCGACCGCTCGACGTGCTCGGCTGCCCGCTTGCGGTCCAGCCGCCGCAACGGCCGCAGCAGGGCCGCGACGATCACGGCGATGACCGCGCCGAACAGCAGCAGCCGGCTCCAGATGACGCTGCCGTCGGAGAAGGCGAACTCGTTGGCGACGTAGACGCAGACCAGCGTCAGCAGCAGGGCGGCGGCGAAGATGGCGCTGGCGCCGCGAGAGGCCGTGCGCGCTTGCAGCTTGCGTTGGATGCGCCGGAGATAGTGCTCCAGGTTCCAGATGGGCGACAACGGGGCCGGATCCACTTAGCTATACCTCGCGCTGGATTTTTAGATGCAAGTTCCCTACTACAGATTCTACCAGTGCAATCGCGACCAACAGTAGCAGAAGAAGCCTCCAAATCTCCACTGGAGGAGGTTTTACGTGCGTTTCAGTACCTTGCGGCGCGGCTTCGGCGCTTTGTCCGCCGCCGGTCGACTCCCAAGCACTGATCAGCTCGCTATCCATCGGCCGCAGGTTCGACTCGCGGGGATCGGGGTTCGAGGCCACAAGTTGCGTTTCGCCGGGCCGCCGCACTTCGTAAAAGCCCAGCTCGGTGAGAGCCAGGTCACCCGCCGAAACGGCTTCGGTGAGCGAGAGCGCCCGCTCGCCACCGGGATCGAATACCTGCACCATCGAGCCCGGGCTGCGGCGTTTGCTCAGCTCCAGCACCGAGTCGACCGTGGCCTGATGAATCCCCTCATCGAGACCGGAGAGGTAGCGCACGGTTGCCAGCGCGAACGGCACGAAGACCGGGTTCACCGGCAAGTCGTTCCACACGTTGTCAAGCGACGAGGTGAAAACGAGGATTTGTCCGTCGCCCAGCTTGCGCTCGATGAGAAGCGGCGAACCGTCGGCCAACCGGACGAGCACTTCTTCTGCGGGGTCGGGCTCGAGCTTGGCGTAGCGATAGAATTTGACGCCGCGGAAGCGCTCGACCTCGCCGAGCACCGGGTGCGTCTCTTCGAGCGCACCGGCCGGCTGGAAGCGCTCGCCCTCGCGGCGGGCGTACCCAACTTCACCGATCGTCTTGGGGTAGAGCGCGGCTTTCTGTGCCAGGGTCGTCTTCGGTCCCAGCACGATCAGCGCCGAGCCTCCGGCCTTGATGTAGCTGTCTAGCCGTCCGGCGAGTTCGCTTGATATGAGCGGGATGTCCGACAACACCACGGCGGCGAAGCCGTCGGGCACGGACTGTTCAGCCTGCGTAAGCGAAGCCCCCTGTACGCGGAACCGCGAGTCGGCCGAGGCTTCGAGCGCTGCGCGGTAGTAGAGCAGGTCGCGCCGGCGCGAGTCGCTGTAGACGAACAGAATCGGCGCCGGCTCGGTGTTGTCGATAGCGACCAAGCGTTTGTCGTCAAGGGGCAGATCGTCGCCGGGCTCGATCACGACCTCGGCGCGATTCGAGCCGGTGGGCACTTCGAAGTCCTCGAAGACGGCGGATGCGCGTCCCATGGCCGGCACGTCGACCGACTTCGAAGCGACGCGCTCGCCGTTGATCGAGAAGGTCACGTTCCGAGTGGCGGCTTCGCCGCCGAAACCCGCGACGGTGGCTTCCAGGCGCGTCTTGCGACCACCGTGGTAACGCAGCGTTCCCTTGATGCTTTCGATAGCCCAGTTGGGCGACGAGTCTTCGGCCAGGTTATGGACGGCGAGAGTCGCGACCGTCGGCAGGGCGAGGTCGGAGAAGCGTCCGGGCATGGCGGACTGTTGAAAGTCCGACAGCAGGTGCACGACGACGGGAACTTCCTTCTCGGGCGACAGGCTGCGGACGGCCTCGGCCAAGTCGCCGTAGGAATTGCGAGAGGCCGCCGGCTTGAGCGTGCGGATGGCGTTGAGTAGCTCCGCCTTTTCCATGGTCGGCTCGGTCGCCACGCTGACGCCCGGGCCGAAAGAGATCACTTGGGCGCGGTCGCGCACGTCCATTGCTTGTACCACCGCCTCGGCTTCGGCTACGGCGCGCTCCCAACGGTCCCCGTAGGTCATGCTGAGCGAGGTATCGAGGGCGATGAGGTGCAGCTTGGGCAGGTCGGCGGTAATGAGGCTGCCGACGCGTTCCCAGATGGGCCTGGCGAAGGCGAGAGCCACCAGCAGATAGAGCAGTAGGCGCATGGCGAGCAGCAGGCGGTAGCGCAGTCGGCGTTCCTTGACCGACGTCTGCTTGCGGCTCTCGAAGAACATGAGCGAGCTGAAGGGCAGGCGGATCGGGTTCTCGCGGTTGAGCAGATGCAGCCAGACCGGCAGGCCGAGGGCCAGCGCGCCGGCGAGGAACCATGGAGAGAGGAGGGCCATGTATTAGGTCAGACGTGCCGGGGTCCGGGAATGTTGATAGGAGTCGTGGTTTTCGACGTCAGGTCCAGCCATGTAGCATAAGCCTCCAGGCTTGCCCCCAGAGGGATTGTCTGTTCGATTCTTCGGGACTCAGCATGCCAGGCAACCGGGCATTTGCTAGAGATGGCGGACCTGAGAACCTAGGAATCGGTTCGCGGCAAGGCTGGGGCCTTACGCCACAACTCGACCCTTGGCCGGCACGGGCCAGGGACTGCGGGCCGACGTACGACCGCGGTTAGAGCAGTGGGCTCTCGGCCCGAACCGGATGTCCGCCCCGCAGGGGCCGAAACATGACAGCCCACGGCTTCAGCCGTGGGTATCGGCCGATCACGACGAGCCCTGGAAGGGGCGATACACCTTTCGTTCGAGCGTTTCGACACCCGCGCCAATTCTCCCCGGAAGATCCCACGATGGCGCGTGCCGAGGGCGACAGCCGAATGTATCGCCCTTACAGGGCTTCTCATCTTCCTTGGTCTCCCACCCACGGCTGAAGCCGTGGGCTATGATCTCGGGCCCCTCCGGGGCGAAAACCAAGACTAGGCACACTCACCTCCGCCTTTGGCGAAAAATCAAATACTCGCGCAAGGCCAGGTCCAATGGCTCGGACGTGTTCAACGTGACGTAATCGGCGCCCGCGCCCTGCGTCTCGCTCTTCATCTTGGCGATGTGGTCCTGCATGCGCGTGCGGTACTCGCGCCGCGCGAAGTCGGACGACACGTCCATCATCTCGCCGGTCTCCATGTCTTCGAGCAGCACCGCGCTGTTGAAGTCGGGTTCCAGCTCGGCCGGGTCGAGCACGTGGAAGAACACCAGGTCCTGCCCCTGGAAGGCCAGCGGGCGGACGGCCTTGACGACCTTTTCCGGATCCATGTAGAAGTCGGAAATCACCGCCACGAGGCCGCGCTTGGTGACGTGCTCGCGGAAGTGGTCGAACGGCAGATCGAGATTCGTGCCCGTGGCCGGCTCGGCCTGCTCGAGCATGTGCAACAAGCTATGCAAGTGCCCGGGCCGCGTCGACGGCGGCCGATAGTCGCGCACCTTCTCGTCGAAGATGATCAGGCCCACGGCGTCATGCTGCCGGATCGACAAGTACGCCAGCGAGGCCGCGATGTAGCGCGCGTACTGAATCTTGCTCACGTCCCGCGACTGAAAGCCCATCGAGCCGCTGGCGTCGAACACGATCGTCAACTGCGTGTTGGTTTCGCCCAGGTACCGCTTGATGTAGGTGCGGTCGGTGCGCGAGAAGACGTTCCAGTCGATGAACCGAGGATCGTCGCCCTGTGTGTAGGGGCGGTATTCGGCGAACTCCAGGCTGAAGCCGAAAAGCGGAGAGCGGTGCAGGCCGGTGAGGAACCCGTCCACCACGGTCCGCGCAACCAGATCAATACCAGAGAGACGAGAGAGGACGGCCGGATCCAGGAGGGTTTGGATGGCCATTACCCTTGATCTCCCGTCAAGCCTGATCCCGTGGGGCGGGTTTCTCTGCGATCAGTTTCTTGAGTACGTCATCCGAGGTGATGCCGTCCGACTCGGCATGGAAGTTGGTCAGCACGCGGTGCCGCAGCACCGGCAGGACTAGCGACTGTATGTCGTCGATCGTGACGTGGTAGCGCCCTTGCATCAACGCCCGCGCCTTGGCGGCCATCACCAGGAACTGCGTTGCGCGGACACTGGCGCCGTAATTGACGTACTTGCGGATGTCGTCGGTCGCTTGCGGATCCTTCGGACGAGTCGCGCGCACGAACTCCACGGCGTAGCGCACCGTGTCGTCGGACACAGGGACCTTACGGACCAGCTTCTGGAATTCCAGAATCTCCTCGACGGTGGTGCAGGTATCGACCTCCGGCGGCACACTCGTGGTGTTGCGCACCACGACGTCGATCTCCTCGCTCGTGTCGAGGTAATCGAGAATTACGTTAAAAAGAAAGCGGTCCAACTGAGCTTCGGGCAGCGAGTAGGTTCCCTCCAGCTCGATCGGGTTTTGCGTCGCCAACACGAAGAACGGCGGCGAGAGCTGGTAGGTTGTGCCGCGGACCGTAACGCTCAGCTCCTGCATCGCCTCGAGCAGCGCGGCTTGGGTCTTGGGCGGGGTGCGGTTGATCTCGTCAGCCAGCAGCACGTTGGTGAAGATCGGGCCCTCGACGAAGGTCCACTTGCGGCGGCCGGTGGTAACGTCCTCGTCGATGATGTCGGTGCCCGTCACATCGGTGGGCATCAAATCGGGAGTGAACTGAATCCGCTTGAAGGTCAGCCCCAAGGCTGTGGCTAGGGTGCGAACCAGCAGAGTCTTGGCCGTACCGGGCATGCCCGTAATGAGGCAATGTCCGCCCACCAGCAGCGTCAGCAGCAGGTGTTCCACGACGTCCTCTTGGCCGACGATCACGCGCCGCACTTGGTCGCGGATGCGCTGCTGCGCGTCGCGGAACGAAGCCACCAAGTCGCGGTAGTCCGTGGTCTCGAGGTGGGAGGTTGTGGGAAGACTCATATCGGAAAAGTCCGTTAGTCCAAGATCTTCAAGAGTAGTTTCTGCGCGGGCCGAAAATTGGGGGCAGCTTCGAGAGCGGAGAGCAAGTGCTTTCGCGTCTCAGCGCGATCTTCCATCTTATGATACGTGCGGGCTAGGTTGAAATGCGCTCCGGCGACGTCGAGGGGCCCCATCGCGAGATAGGTTTCGAACTCGCGCAACGCCTCGCGGTCGCGGTCGGCTTCGAGCAGCCAGCCGCCCAAGCGCGAGTGTAGCTCGGGGTCGCCCGGGGCGTTGTAGAGCAGACTCTC
>JAKZVK010000439.1:0-2918 GCA_047516085.1 Bryobacterales bacterium | reverse complement strand
CACCAAGGCCCTAGTCCCCATGGAAGGACTCAAGAAACTCGAAGAACTGGAAGCTCACTACGGTGAGCTCGGCGAGCAGATGGACGACCCGGCCGTCGTGCAGGACCAGACCGCCTACCGCAAGATCGCCAAGTCGCACTCGGACCTCTCCGAGCTTGTCGACAAGTTTCAGGCCTGGAAATCGCTGCAATCCGAAATCGAGTCCACCCGCCCGATAGTCGAAGAGGCCGACGCCGAGATGGCCGAGATGGCCCGCCAGGAGCTGACGGGCCTCGAAGCACGCATCACCGGCGTCGAAGCCGAGATCAAGAGCCTGCTGCTGCCCAAAGACCCTAACGACGAGAAAGGCATCGTGCTCGAAGTGCGTGCCGGAACCGGGGGCGACGAGGCGACGCTTTTCGCCGCCGAGCTCTTCCGCATGTACACGCGCTTCGCTGAATCGCAACGCTGGAAAGTCGAGATCATCTCGGTGAACGAGACCGGCGTCGGCGGCTTCAAGGAAGTCATCGCACTCGTCACCGGCAAGCGGGTCTACGCGAAGATGAAGTACGAGAGCGGCGTCCACCGGGTGCAGCGCGTCCCGCAGACCGAGACGCAGGGGCGTATCCACACCTCGGCCGTAACCGTGGCGGTGATGCCCCAGGTCGACGACGTGGAGATCGAGATCAACGCCAAAGACCTTCGTATCGACACCTACTGCTCTTCCGGGCCCGGCGGACAGTCGGTCAACACGACCTACTCGGCCGTACGCATCACCCACCTGCCCACCGACCTCGTCGTCACCTGCCAAGACGAGAAGTCGCAAATCAAGAACAAGAGCAAGGCCATGCAGGTGTTGCGCTCGCGCCTCTATGAGATCGAGCGCGAGAAGCAGCAGTCCCAGCAAGCCGCCGAACGCCGCGACATGGTGGGTAGCGGCGATCGCAGCGAGAAGATCCGCACCTACAACTTCCCGCAGAACCGTGTCACCGACCACCGCATTGGCCTCACTCTCCACCAGCTCGAGCAGATCACCGAAGGCCGCCTCGACCCCCTGGTCGACGCCCTCACCTCCTACTACCAAGCCGAGCGACTCAAGGGCCGACAAGACGCCGCCTGAAGCAGCACGCGTTCCTTTTCACCGGGCTATCCATCCACCGCTCCACGCCGGTGCCGTCTCTTTCGTCAGGTTCCGCAATCGGTCTACAATAAATGTGCCCACGCTGGCGGTGGATACGCCGCCAACCTGCCGAATGGAGTCACCAAGGGCTATGGCCCATACCGCCGGTTATTGTCGCCGAGCCCTCCTAGAAGCTTGGGCCGCACTACTGCCGGCCGCCCTGGTTCTGCTAACCCCCCTTTGGGCCGCATCGCCCTCACCCGAACAAGTCGAGTTCTTCGAGTCGCAAGTGCGGCCATTATTGGCCACCAACTGCTACCAGTGCCATAGCGCCAAGGCGAAGCCTCTGTTCGCCGAGTTGCAGCTCGACAGCCGTGCGGGCGTCCTCAAAGGCGGGAGCGCGGGCCCGGTGGTGATTCCGGGCGACCCCGGCCAGAGCAAGCTTATCCACGCCGTCGAGGGCAAGACCCTGCAGATGCCCCCCGCCGGCAAGCTGAAAGACACTGAGATCGCCGCGCTCGTCAAGTGGATCGAGATGGGCGCTCCCTGGCCCGACGACCAAGCACCTGCCCCGGCGCCCTCCGCCGCCGTTTTCGACCTCGAAAGCCGCAAAAACGGGCACTGGGTGTGGCAGCCGGTACGCGCCACGCCGACGCCCGAGGTGCGAAACCACGATTGGCCGCTGGGCGCCGTCGACCGCTTTGTCCTGCACAAGCTCGAAGACAAAGGCCTCGCGCCGGCGGACCCCGCCAACCGCTACACCCTGCTCCGGCGTCTCTCTTTCGACCTGCAAGGCCTGCCGCCGACGCCGGAGGAGATCGAGTCCTTCGTCAACGACGACTCGCCCCAGGCCTACGAGAGCGTCGTCGATCGCCTGCTCGCGTCACCCCGTTTTGGCGAGCACTGGGCGCGCCACTGGATGGACCTGGTCCGCTATAGCGAATCGCACGGCAGCGAAGGCGACCCCGACGTCCCCGAAGCCTGGCGCTATCGCGACTACCTGATCCGCGCGCTCAACCACGACGTGCCCTACGACCAACTCGTCCGCGAGCACCTCGCCGGTGACCTGCTCCCCAGCCCACGCTGGAGCGCCGACGGCAAGACCAACGAATCCATCCTCGGCCCCGCGCACTTCCGCATGATCGAGCACGCCTACGACCCCGTTGAGCCGTGGGAAGACCGCGTCAAGTGGATCGACAACCAGATCGATGTCTTCTCGAAGGCCTTCCAGGGCCTAACCGTTTCCTGCGCTCGCTGCCACGATCACAAGTTCGACGCCATCAGCCAGAAGGACTTTTACGCGTTGTTCGGCAGCTTCGTCGGCGCGCGCCCGATTCAGACCGTGATCGACGACCCGGCCTACCTACGCCTCCACAGCGAAGACCTGGCCTCTCTCAAGGGTACGATCCGCGACCGCCTCGCCGACGCTTGGCTCGATGCCGCCGGCAAGGTCGACCTGCGGCTGATCCACGAGCAGGATGCCGCCATCCGCAAGGCGCTCGAGCAGGCCCACTGCGACGAGGCCGGCCCGCTCTACGTGTGGGAGATGCTGCGCGAGAAAGACGGCAAAGCGCTGCAAACGCGCTGGGCCCAACTCGCCGCGCATCGCCGCTCCCAACAAGAAGCGCGCCGCCAATTCAACCAGGAGCACTTCGAGCCTGGCTGGAACCTCGCCGGCGCCGACTACACCACTTGGCTCAAGCACGGCGTCGGCCTGCCCGAGGAGCCGTCGAAACCCGGCGAGTTCTTCATCCAGCCCGACGGCGACCGCGTCATTAGCGGCATCTATCCCAGCGGCATCTACACCCACCTGCTCACG
>JAKZVK010000438.1:0-9566 GCA_047516085.1 Bryobacterales bacterium | reverse complement strand
GGTGCACGGGCTGGGGCGGCTGGCAGTGTGGTGGATCAAGTTGGGGATCTGTCCCGAGCGGATCGAGCCGGGACATCCGGAACAGAACGGGCGGCATGAGCGGATGCACCGTACGCTGAAGCAAGAGACCGCCGCGCCGCCAGCGGCGAATCTGCGGGCGCAGCCCTTGGCTAGATAGCCTCCCTCTAGATAAACGCCACCGAGCCATCGGCCCGATAGCCCGTACCGCGCTTCCAAGGCCGCGGCGGCATGCTCGGGAAGGCCTCTTCGTTTAGCTCAACACCCCAGCCGGGTTTATTGGGAATGTCAACATGGCCGTCCTTGACCATGATGGGCTCTTTGAGGACGTCTTTGTAAGCGCCGCGATCCGGGGCCCGGTATTCGAGGATGAGGAAGTTCGGGGTGGAGGCGGCGAAGTGGACGTTGACCGCCGCCGCCAGCGGGCTCATCGGGTTGTGCGGCGCGACCACCATGTACTGTGCCTCGGCCATCGCGGCGATTTTCTTCATCTCCAGCATGCCGCCGCAAACGCAGATATCCGGTTGAATGATGTCGAGCGCCTGAATGTTGATCAGATCGCGGAACTCGTACTTGGTATAGTTGCACTCGCCGCTTGCGAGCGGAATGTTCACATGGTCGGCGAGCTTCTTCATGGCGTCGAAGTTTTCGGGCCGGATGGGCTCCTCCAGCCAGAAGGGATAGTAGGGCTCGATCTCCCGCGCGACGCGGATCGCCCGCTGCACCTCGAAGTAGCGGGCGTGGATGTCGACCCCGATGTCGACGTCTGGCCCCACCGCCTCGCGCACGGCGCCCACGCGTTGGCCGGCGATGCGGGTGACCATGTTGTAAGGCATTTGGTTGTCGCCGCGATTGTGCGGGGACATCTTTACGGCCGTGTAGCCGTACGTCTCGATCAGTTGCTTGGCGTTCTCGGCGGCTTCGGTTGGGTTGCCTCCGCCGATGCTTTGATAGACGCGCACCTTCTGCCGCACCCGTCCGCCCAAAAGCGCCCAGCAGGGCAGGCCGGCCGCCTTGCCGGCGATGTCCCACAAGGCGTGCTCGATGCCGCTCATCGCGGCCCCGGAGACCGAGCCGCCCGGGAAGCGCGTCGTGTTGTACATCAGGTCCCACAGGAATTGAATGTTGCGCGGGTCCTGGCCGACGAGCCACAGTTTGTAATCCTCGATGACCTTGACCGTCGCCTCATCGGGACCGCACGAGTATGCTTCGCCAATTCCGTGGATGCCCTGATCCGTCAGCACCTTGACATAGACCCAGTTGCGGCTCCCGCTCCAGACCAGGAACGTCTTGATATCGGTGATCTTGATGGCCGGCTTGTCACCCATCGGCGCCGGCGCCTGCATGGGGGCGGCGGCCAGCGGCGCGGCCGAGGCCAGCCCGGCGTTCTTCAGAAAGTGTCTGCGTTTCATCCAGCGACTCCTCGTTGATGTCTTGATTTGATTTCGCCGAGTTGGCAGCGTCCCGGTTAGGGGTGTCTCAGTTGCAAGCTTCGCTACCCTGCTCGGGGTTCCACCCCTTGCGGTTCGCGCCCCGGCCGGGCAGTCGCCTTTAGGCGGCTTCCGCGCGAAGCGCGTTATAGGCCGGCCGTTTACGGCCGGTTCAGCGATCCGAGTCTTCACCGGAGGGCGTTTTGAACGTCCTTCCCCGGTTAGGCTTGAGCCTCATTCCGCCCCCCACCCGTCTCCGTGGGGTATTCGCCCCCGCCTCCCCGGCATCCCTCTGGCCCTGTACGGAAACGTCAATTGTGACGCCACCCCGCGGAGGCCGGCGCACACCGGTGAGTATAATAGAGCTATCGAGGACGAGCCAATGATAGATCAGCTTGCGTTCGGCGTGCAATCGATGCTGGCAGTCTTGGTACTGCTGTTTGTCACCGGCCTCGTCTTCAAGCGAGGATTTCTACGACTTGTTCGGCAGATTCTCCATGCTGTCTTCACCGATATCACCAAGACCACAGTCATCACCGTGGGAGACGATCATCGAAAAGGGCACCCACGATAACAGCGTCCGCACCGACGCTGGCACATACGAATCATGTCGAACCCACCGCACGGATCGCCCTCCGGCGGCCCCCCGATCCCTCAAGTGCGATTCACACCCGTTTTCAGGCTCGTGTTCTTTAGCGTGTTGGCTCTGACTGTGCTCTCGCTTCTCGTCAGCGTTTACCTGGCCGGCGTTTCTGAACCAACCGAACAAGCAAACAGGCTCTTCGTCACGTGCACGACGAGTTGGCAGATGGGGTTCGGGGCGATCGTAGGGCTCATCGGCGGCAAAGCGCTGTAGCCATTTCCACCTTTAGCATCCTCCTCTGATTTCCTTCGCTACAGCGTCTCCAACGGATGCCGGCGGTCCTTCAACGGCAACTCCACGCGCGCTCCCGTCTTCTGCGACTGGTACACGGATGTGATCATCTCAATGCCCCAGCGGCCGTCGTGCTCGCTGCAGATCGGTTTGCCGTCTTTCTCGATCGCGTTGAGCAGGTCGTCGACCAACAACGCGTTGGCCAACCCGCGGCCTTCGGCTTGAAAACGGCCTCCCTGCGGCGGAGGAACCACGATCTTCTCCCACTGGTGCTTCTCATCCGGCATCCAGCCCGGCGACCGCAGGATGTAGGGCTGGCCCTCAGGGTAGATCGAGTTCGGCATAAAGATCACACCCTTGCTGCCGTAGAACCAAGTCCCGAAGCGGTTGCGGTGCGTTTGGTCATTCGCCTTCGACCCGAAGTAGGCGTGAATGCCGTTGTCGAAACCGAAGACCGCCGCGATCTGGTTGCCCGCCACCGGGCCGATCGGCTCGCCCGCTTCACGGACGTGCCGGCCGCCGATCTCTTGCCCATCATCGGTCACGTGCGAGAAGACCCACTTGGGGTCACCCAAAAAGTGCCGCATCATGTCGCAGATATGAGAGCCGAGCACCATCAGGTCTTCGCCGCCGGCGCGCCGGTCTTCCTTGCCGCGGCCGCGCACCTCTTGGATCATGCCGATCTCGCCGGCTTCGATCATGGCCTTGATGCCGGCGACGAACGGTGACGTGCGCATCTGGTGCGCCATTTGGACCTTCACGTTGTTTCGCTCGACGGCCTCGACCATCTTGTCGGCGTCGGTGAGGCTGCGCGCGAAGGGCTTCTCGTGAAAGATATGGCAGCCGGCGTTGGCGACGGCGGTCGTCATCTCCACCCGCTGATCGAGCCAGCGCGGACCGATCGCGACGATGTCGGGCTTCTCTTTCTCGAGCATTTCGTGGTAGTCGCGATAGTCGCGCTTCGCCCTGGTGCGCTCCTTGCCTTTGGCGCGGCCCTCGTCGTCGGGGTCCGAGACGGCGACGATTTCGGTGAAGTCAAACGCGTGCCAGACGGTATCGAGGCCGTGGCCGTAGTTGCCGTGGCCGGTGTCGCCTATCACGCCGATGCGATATTTCTTTTGCTTGGCCGACGCCGTGGCGGCAAGTCCCGCCAAGCTTGTCTGTAAAAAGGATCGTCGGTTCAATCGGTTCATCGTGCCCTCCTGGACTGCCTCAGGGATTCTAGCAAAGCGACTATCCGAGCCTTGTGGGCTCCGCTTGCTTCGGCGCGTTGTCACTCCCGGCGCGTCGATCCCAACGTGATTGTAGTGCATGTCAGGAGACGACCGAGAGACAACCAAGCTACAGTACACGCCAACGCGGGACCACCGCCGGCCCGATGTTACAATCGGCTCCAGGAAGCTCTCTCGCCCGCGGGCATCGCCAGATCGCGCGGGGGCGGGAGTACCTCTCTTCCCTGACGCCTTGCGTCGGCCCGATCCCGCGGCGGGCTTGTGTTTGCACTTCGCCCACCGAAGCTTGGATTGGCCATGATTTTTATCCGCGGCGCGCGGCAGTTACTCACATTACAGGGCCCTCCGACACGCAGGGGTTATCAGCTTCGCGATCTCAACATCATTCCCGACGGCAGCGTGCTGATCGACGGCGAGACCATTCGCGAGGTGGGTACAACACGCCGGCTTGAGAATCTGCGGGTCGCGCGAGACGCCGAGGTGATCGAGGCAGCCGGGAAGGTGGTGCTGCCGAGCTTCGTCGACTTCCACGCGCAGATTGTTTTTGCATCCACTCCGCTCGACCGTCCGGCGCCGGTCCAGCCCATGGGCTCGCAGGCAGGTTCCCCTAGGCTTCACCCAAGCTGGGTCCCTCCTCCCCGCGTGCGCTCACGGAGCCAGCTCACGCAGAAAGCTCTGTGGCTGAGGGCGAAGCGTTGGGTGGAGAGGTTTGCGGTCCACGGCACGACAACGTTAGAGACGCGCTCGCTGTACGGGACGGAACTGGGGTCCGAACAAAAGGCGCTTCAGATCGCCCGATCGCTCGACGACGAACCTCTCGAGGTGGCAGCGACCTTTGCCTCGGGCGCGCCCGAGCCGGACGAATCGCTGGAACGTCCCGACCTCGCCGTGGACGAGATTGTGGAGATGATCCTCCCCAGCTTGTCTCGGCGGCGGCTGGCGCAATGCTGTGAGGTGGATTGCGATCCCGACGTGTTCGGCGTGGAAGGGAGCCGCCGGATTCTGCAGGCCGCGCGGGAGCAAAAACTGCGGGTACGCGTCGAGGCCTGCCGCAGGCAGGGCGACGAGGGAGTGACTCTGGCGTTGGAGGCGGACGCACGTAGCGCCAACCATCTCTTGTTCGTTGGCGAGGACGAGATCGATCGCCTCGCCGGCAGTTCGACCATGGCCGGTTTGCTTCCAGGTGTTTCCTATCACCGGGGCGTTCGATTCGCCCCGGCGCGGGCGATGATCGACCGTGGGGCGGCGATCGCGCTGGCGACAGGCTTCAGTCCCGCGGGCAGCCCGACCGTGAGCATGCCCATGGTGCTATCTCTCGCGTGTTCGCAGATGGGCCTGCAGGCCACCGAAGCCATCGCCGCTGCCACGGCCAACGGAGCCGCGGCAATGGGGCTCTCCAAGCGGCTGGGCTCGCTCGAGCCCGGCAAGCAGGCGGACATCGCGATCTTCGACGTCCCGGACTGCCGCGAGATCCCCTACTATTTTGGTTTCAACCTCTGTGTCATGACCATCCGCAAGGGCCGCGTGATCTACAGCGCGCCGGGTTTCAGACAGGGGATTGGGGGACCGAAGCTGATGGGACGAGAGCCCGGGATGGACGCCCGGCTTCCCAGGTGGCGCGGCTAGACGAGGATGTCGAGCAACCAGTGGATCGAATGCGTACCGAACTTCTCCGAGGGGCGTGACCCCGCGGTGATCGAGCGGATTCGCCGTGCCATCGTCTCCGTCTGCGGCGCGCGGCTGCTCGACCAAAGCGCCGACGCCGATCACCACCGCTCGGTTTTCACCTTGGCCGGGCCGCCGCACGACCTGGCCGAGGCTGTCCTACGCGCGGCGGCGGTCGCGGTGGAAGCCATCGACCTGCGCGAGCACCGCGGCGCGCATCCGCGCATCGGCGCCTTGGACGTGGTTCCTTTCATTCCCCTCGATGACTCGACGAAGCAGCAGTGCCTTGATGTCGCGCTGCGGACCGGCGAGCAACTCTGGGAGCGCGTAGGCATTCCCGTCTACCTCTACGGTGATGCGGCGCGCGTCGACGAGCGGCGGCGGCTGGAGAACGTCCGGCGGGGCCAGTTCGAGGCACTGCGGGCGCTCTTGCCCGACGACGCGAGCCGTCGGCCGGATATCGGTGGACCGGCGCTGCACGAGACGGCGGGCGCTACCGCGGTGGGCGTTCGGAAGATCCTGATCGCTTACAATGTCGTGCTCGACACCCCCGACGTTGCGGTGGCGAAGGAAGTCGCCCGGCGGGTCCGTGAGTCGTCCGGCGGCCTGAGGGCGGTGAAGGCGCTGGGCCTCGATCTTGCCTCGCGCCGTCTCGCTCAGGTTTCGATGAACCTGACGGACCTCGAGGTGACGCCCCCCCACGTGGCGTTCGAGCGCGTTCAACAGGAGGCGCGGCGGTTGGGCGCCGAGGCGATCGAGAGTGAGATCGTTGGGCTGATTCCACAAAAGGCGTTGGACCTAGCCGAAGGACGCGACTTGCGGCTTCGGTCATTTCACGCCGGGCAGATTCTCGAGAATCGGCTGGCGGAGGCGAGATCCGATATGGCGGGGGAAGAGTAGGGCGGCGAGGTTGCGGCCTTCGGCGTGCGGACCACGCGCGCTTCCCGCTAAGCAGGATCTTTGACGGCAGCCGTAGCGGCGGCGGGAACGGAAGCCCCGGCCTCTTCGAGTTCCTTCTCGATCTCTTCGATCTTGCGAACGAGCGCGTTCTTGGTGCGCTGGGGCATGCGGCCGAAGCGGTCTTCGTTGGCTTCGGCTTTCGCCAAGGCGTCGCGGAAGACTTCCAGCGCGTGCACGGGCTGCTTGGCATCGAGATACATCGACGCCAGCTCCAGGTGCAGCACGTAGTTGCGCGGGAAGTCTCTAATCATGCCCCGTAGCAAGGCGACGGCTTCGAGCGGACGGCGTTCCCGGCGCAGCAATAGAGCCAGCAAGGCGCGCGATTCGTTCCGGGCCAGGTTGCCTTCGCGAGTCACCCGCGTGACGAACTCCTCGCCCTTCTGCTTGTTGCCGCGGATGCCGCCCAGCACGATGACTGCCCGAATCGCCCATGGCAAGCTCCCAACGACGTACTCGTGCACCCCGGCGACCAGATACGCATCCACGAAGTCGGGTTGGCGCTTCAGGATGCGCCGGCTGTGCTTGTTGGCTCGAACGCCGTTGCGCAGCGCCCCGAAGTAGCTTTTCTTGATCATGAACTGGTAGTTGCCGTGCAGGCCGAAGTTTGTCGCAAGGGCGTAGCGGGCCAGGATGCCGTTGGGCGACGCCTTCAGAGCGGCTTGGGCTCGCGTGCGGCCTTCGAGCAGGATGCGCTCGAACTCCTCGCCCACCTTGGGGTCGGGCTTCGGCTTTTCCCACTCCAAGAATTCGTTGTCGTGCTTGAACGCGCTCGTCTCGAGAATGCCCAGCCGCAGCAATTCCCGATAGAGCACGGCGGTCGCGAGGTGGTTGTACGCCCGATAGTCCTCAGGCGATTCCTCGATCAGGCGTTGGTAAGCGGCGATCGCCAGGTCGTATTCGAGATTAAAGAAGTGGTCGTGGCCGATCTGGCGATAGTCAACCGCCTCGGCAGCGGGCAGGACGCCCACGCCCAGCAGGACCGTGCCGAAAGCAACCGACCCGAGAAGGCGTGCGAACAGGGAGCGCACAGTTCGTGGACACACGTCAGCGCACGGCCATGACTTCGCGCAGGCTGTCGCGGCTCAGGAAAAACTTGACCGACTCGAAACCGCCGAACAGCCGCTCAAGGCTGCGGTTGTTGAAGGTCCGGGCCAACCGGCGCGACCCGACCGGACGGATCGCCAAGGTCTCGCGGTCGCTGATCTCATAACGCTGCAGCGGGACGTTCTCGCCACCCGCCTGGCTGTGAAAGAACGCCAGCAGCGAGCCGCCGGGCTGGAGCACCTGCCCCAGCCGCGAGACGGCCAAGTCGATCACCGCCTCGTCAAGGTGCTCGAGGGTGTCCCACGCCAGCACCGCGTCGAAGTGCGCCGGCGGGAAGCCCAAATACTCCTCGATGAAGGCGCGCGCGTCTTGGGGCTCGAAGCGGCCGTTGACGGCGGCTCGAGCTTTGTCAAAGACCGCGAGCAGGTCGAGGGTGTGGATCTTGCAGTCGAGCGCGCTGAGGAAGTTGACGTTGGTCTCGTTGAGTCCGCCGAGATCGAGAACTTCCAGGTGCCTGCCTTCGGGCAAGCACTGGAAAAAGTGGCGCAGGCCGCTGCTAGTGCGCCCATTGTCGCCGGGCATGCCGGCGGCCCCGGACGAGGAAGACGAGGTTTGGGTGACCGGGCCCACCGGCGGCCGGTTCATGTCGTGGCGACAAGTCCTTTCTTCAAGACGTTCACCCTATGGCGCGACGTAAGGCTCCAGCTTTGCCCAATGGGAAGTTCCCAATGGGAAGTTCATTGAGCGATTCGTCGGTTCTCAGGTCCGTGGTCAATAGCAACTGCTCGGTCGTTTGCCATCCTGAGTCTCGAAGAATCGAACTGTCAACGCCTACTGTGGCAAAGCTGGAGCCTTGCGCCACATGCCGGTTCGACACCTCTGCAAGACTTGACGCTCCTGTCAGACGGCTAGCGCGACTTGCGCTGCTGCTGCTGCGGCTCCGGCCGGTTCGGCGGCTGGCCCGGCGAGGCGGCGGCCGCAGCCTCGGCCGCGGGAGGCATCGGCGGCGTCGGCGTCACGATCGGAGCCCGCCCGGGCATCGGCTTGTGGCTGGGCGCGGGACGCTGTTGGACCGCCCCCGGCTTGAGGATGTCGATGCTGCCCCGGAAGACCGCGCCATCCTCGATCACGATGCGCGGGGTGACGAGGTCGCCTTCGAGCGAGCCGGTCTTGCGAATCTCTATCCGCTCGCCGGCGTGCACGTTCCCTTCCAGGCGCCCTTGCACGGTAATGGCGCGGGCCTTGATCTGCGCCCTCACGTTGCCGTTGGGGCCGACGATAAGGCTGTTGTCACGCAACTCGATGGTGCCCTCGACTTCGCCGTCGATGACGAGGTCCTCGCTGCCGCTGATCTCGCCTTTGAACTTAATCGACTTGCCGACCTGCGCGCTCGCTCGCGCTCCCCGGTCAGCGGAGGCGGGCCGGGCAGCGGCTGCGGCGGGCGCCGCGCGCTGCAACTCTTGTGCTGGTCCGCCAGCCGGATTTATCGCCGGAGGGCTCGCCGGTTGCGCCTCGGGCTCGTCTTTACGTCCCCACATAATCGTCCTCGCAATCTCGAAAACCCTATGTTACAACGTTTTGGTTTGCTACGGAATCGAAACACGCGCCTGCGGCCGCCTTTCCGCGGCGTGAGTGTACTGTTTCTTACATAGCGGTATCGCTAGCGAGCCAAGGGATGCACCCTTGATCTCTGCAGGGGCGGGCCCCTGTGCCCGCCCGCCCTGCCGCCCCACGAGGCGCGGCCCAGGACGTGGGAGGCGCCGATAACTCGGCCGCAGCCACGCCACACCGCGGACCAAGCATCGACAGGAGTGTCGATGCGGCAGACGTGGGCGTCCGCGCCACCTTGCGATCGGGCGCGCTGACTTTGGGCGCACTGCGGGTGTAGCGTCTCATGTTGTCGTTGGCCTCGGCGTTGTTTTTGCGCTGTTGGGCGGCCGTTACCTCGCTGTCACCTCCGTTGCCAGGCGGCTCGGAACGGGCGCGACGGGGGTGCGGTTCGTTCCGTAGTTCGTCCTGAGGGCTTCGGTGGTGCTCAAGCCGTTTGTTTTCACGGGGCCTTGGGTTCGTCTGTGCGGTCGATCGGTCATTCGTGATTCGTGATTCGTGAATCGTGATTCGCCGCCGAGCGTCGCTTGGGGGCTGGGCACGAACTCGGCGCGGAAGCCGATTGGGTTGGACGTCTGCGCCGCCGCTGCCGGTGGCTCGTAGCGCGGCGGTTGTCGCTCCATCGGGTCGGGGGTGGTGTAGGGGTCCGGGTCGGTGAGGGTCGGACGGTGGGTCGCGCCGTTCGCCGCGCGGTTCTCTTTGCACTCGTACTCGTCTTTGCGCAGTTGCCGGATC
>JAKZVK010000437.1:0-7263 GCA_047516085.1 Bryobacterales bacterium | reverse complement strand
CGCGCCGACGAGACCTCCGTAAACGGATTGGCGTCTCGCCGCAGACCAAGCTCATTCTCTTCGCGGGCCGCCTGATTCCACGCAAGCGCCCTTTGCTGCTCGTCGAGGTCGATCGTCGCTTGCAGGCAGCGCAGACGGCGACCCCCTACCATTTCGTCATCGCGGGCGACGGCCCCGACGAGCGGCCGCTGCGCGCCAAGATCCGATCTGCACAGCTCGACGCTCGCTTCAGCGTGCTCGGACACGTCCCCGACATCGCACCGTTGCTCGCCGAGGCCGACCTCCTGATCGTCCCGTCGCTCGAGGAGGGCCTGCCGCTGGTCATCATCGAGGCGCTGGCGATGCAAGTGCCCGTGGTGAGTTGCCGCGTCGGAGCCATCGACGAAGCGGTTCTCCCCGAGTGCGGCGTTCTGGTCGACAACGACGGGCTCGAAGCCCCCGGGCTGGCCCGCGCCCTCGGCGAACTCCTTGCTGATGGCGACCGCCGAAGAGCGATGGGCCTAGCCGGCCGCGCCCTGGCCGAGCGCGACTACGATCTCGAGAGAGCCCGCCGCCAATACCGCGATCTCCTCGCCGAAGGCAGCGCGCCGCCCGCGTAACCGCTGCCCGCCTCAGGCCGGCCGCCCTGCCGACCCCTTCTCGACCAGCGACAGAATCTTCAACCCATACTTCGCGGCCAGCCGCGGCCCAAAACCTGAAATCGCCAACAGGTCCGCCTGCGACTTTGGCTTCTCGCTCGCGATCGTCTGCAACACGCGGTCGTTGATCACGAGAAAGGCAGGGACCTTCTGCCTTTTTGCTTCCGCCATCCGCCAATCGCGAAGCGCACGAATCAGTCCCGGATCGGCCCCTGATGGCTCGGGGGCCGCTGCTTCGGAGGGCTCCGCCGCTCCCCTCGGTACAGCCGCGACCTTTCGCTTCCTCGCACCCGCGGCCTTCGCAGCCTTTGGGCGGCTCGTGCGCTTCCGCTCCTTTTTCTTCTTGGCGGGCGCCACCGGCAGGACAAGCGCCTCACCCCAGCCATCACGCGGCTCCCGCCCCTCCGGCGTCAGCCGTACCCAGCGGAACTCGATGCGCTGGCCGTTCTTGTCGAAACTGTCCGCCTCAATGCCAACAAACCCCGCCCGCGCCAAGGCGTTAATCAGCGTTTCGAAACGCCGCCGCTCGATACCGCCCTCGGGAAACGCGGCTTGAAACAAGCGGCCCGCGGTCAGCCGCCCCGCCTCCCGCAGCTCGCTGATGATGCTATCGAGTTGCGCCGCGTCTTTCGCATTCGGCGGACGAAACTGCTGCGCCAGACCCCCACCCGTACAAACATCACAAACGCCGCACCGCCGTTGCGCGTCGTCGAGATCACCGAAGTGTTGCACCAGGTGGAGCATGCGGCATTGCGGGGCCTCGGCAAAGCGCAGCATCAAGTCCAGTTGCGCCATCTTGTGGTCCCGCTGCGCACGATATGGTTGTTTCCAGTCCGCCTCGCCGCGCGTGACACGCTGGTCCGCATCGATGATCGCGCCGCCGTGAATCCACAGCTTCTCGAGGGCCTTCTCGAACACCATGCCGCCGTGCACGACCCGCCCCTCCAGCTCCTCGACTGTCTGCGGCTCGTCGGTCAGCGTGTTGTAGAGGCGTTGCAGGTCAGTGGGCTCGGGGTAATCCCGGTCCCAGAAAAACTCATGCGTCTTGCGGTCGGCCCAGGAATACATCAGCACAGCGCACGCCGGTTCGCCGTCGCGACCCGCGCGGCCGATCTCTTGGTAGTACGCTTCGAGGCTGCCTGGTAGCGCCGTGTGGATGACGCTACGCACGTTCGCCTTGTCGATACCCATGCCAAACGCAATCGTCGCGACGATCACCTCGCAACGTCCGTCGAGGAACGCCGACTGCACTTCATCGCGACGCTCCGGCACCATCCCGGCGTGATAGGCCGCGCTACTGAAGCGTCGTTCGAACTGTGCCGCCAGCGCCTCGGCGTTCTTCCGCGACGACGTATAAACAATCGCCGGACGCCGCGCCGGGTCTTCGAGGATCTCCTCCGTCTTGTCGGCGCGGAGACTCGGCACCATCTCAGCCACTTCGATCGCGATGTTCTCCCGTCGGAAACCGTGGATGAAACGCCCAGCCTCGCCCAACTCGAGTTGCTTGATGATGTCGTCCTGCACCAGCGGCGTGGCCGTCGCGGTCAGCCCGATCACCGGCGCCGGGCGCAGCGAGGGCAAGCGCCGGCCCAACATGCGGTACTCCGGGCGAAAGTCATGGCCCCACTGCGAAATGCAATGCGCCTCGTCGACCGCCACCAGCACCGGCTTGCGTTTGGCGAGCATCTCGGGAAAGCCGCTCACGCTCAGGCGCTCGGGCGCGATGAACAGGAAGTCGAGCTTGCCTTCGAGGTAATCCACCGACACCGCCCGCGACTCGGTGCGGCCGCGTCCGGAATGGATCCGCTCGGCGCGAAAACCCATCGCCCGCAACTTCGCCACCTGATCTTCCATCAGCGCGATCAACGGGCTCACGACTAACGTCGTGCCGCCACGCGCCACTCCGGGAAGCTGGTAGCACAACGATTTCCCGGCCCCAGTCGGCATCACCAGCAGCACGTCCTGCCCATCGCGTACAGCGGCGCACACCTGCTCCTGGTAGCGGCGGAACGACTCGAAACCGAAACGCTCGTGCAGAAGGTCGACCAACTCGCCCCGATGCTCCTTGGGCGGTTGGCTCATCGCGGCGTCAGGCAGCGGCCGTTCGACAGGCCCTGTGCGAACGGTAGCCTGCGAGCCTCCGTTGTGGCTGGAACTATTGGCCGCCACAGCCGCCCGTGCATCCGCGTCCCGCTGTGGCCGGGTCGTCGATCGCGTCGAGGCGGCGGTCTCCGGCGACTCCCCCGGTATTCCCTCCGCAGCGCGCCAGTCGCCCTTCTCAGGCACTTCACCGACAACCTCTTCCACGTAACGCTCGATCCTCCGCATGAACGACGGAAGGTCGCCCTTCGCCCGCTCGATCTTCTTCAGCTCCGACTCCCACTCGCCCGTCATCGCCGGGCTCTTGACCGCCGTATGCACCACGTCGATCAGCCGGACGCCCTTGTCGGTCGCGCCGAGCGATTTGCCGCTGCGGGTGATGTACTCGCGCTTCACCAACGTCTCGATGATGGCTGCCCTCGTGGCCGGCGTACCGAGGCCGCGCTCCTTCATCGCGTCCGACAGTTCCTTCTCTTCCAACGTCTTGCCGGCGGACTCCATAGCGGTCAGCAGTGTGCCTTCCGTAAAGCGGCGCGGTGGACGCGTCTGTTTCTTTAGGGACTCGACATCCACCACATCCTGCTCCTGACCGACAGCCAGGCTCGTAGGAAGCGCCTGCGGCTGACCTGCGTCCTCCCGCCCGTCGCCGCGCGCCGCCTGCGCACCACCCTTCGACTTGCCCGTGGACTTACCCGTCCGGCTCCGCTCTTGCAGGTCGAGAACTTTCCACCCCTCCTGCTGAGTCAACGTTCCCGAACTCACGTAGCGGTCAACAAGCAGCCCCCCGCCGCCATTCGCCGCTGAGGTGATGGCCGTGATCACGGTCGTCACCGCCCAGACATGCTCCTTGTGCCAAGCGCTCAGCAGACGCCGGCAGATCAGGTCATAGATGCGAGCCTCGTCCGAGTCGGGCGGCAGGTTCTTCGGTGAGACCGCCGTGGGCAGAATCGCATGATGGTCGGTCACCTTGGCGTCGTCCACGAACCGCCGGCCCAACGGCCGCGCGCCGGTTCCCGGGGCGACATGCTCGCGATAGGGCGCCTCGATCGCGCGGACCACATTCTCGAGCGTCCCCGCCACATCTTTGGAAAGGTGACGGCTGTCCGTGCGCGGATACGTGATCAGCTTGTACTTCTCGTACAGCGACTGCGCCAGCTCGAGCGTGCGAGTCGCCGTAAAGCCGTAGATACGGTTGGCATGACGCTGCAACTCGGTGAGGTCGTAGAGTAGCGGCGGCGCCATGCGGTGCGTCTTGCGATCAATCGACTCGATGCGCGCCTCACCCGTCTTGGCGCGCTCGACGATCCGGCCCGCCTCGTCACCATCGATCGGCAGCCGCGTGTTTCTCGCCGTCTTGCCGTCCTGGCCGTGGCCGTCTTCGTCAGGGACGCCCGCTGAGGGGCGGGGCCGGACTGCTTCCTTTTCGGTCTTGCGAAAGTAGACGCCGCGATAGTTGTCGGCTTCCTTTTTCTCCCCCGCTCCTTCGCTCGGCGAGAACGTCGCATGAACCTCCAGATAATCTTCCGGGACGAACTTCCGAATCGCCAACTCGCGCTCGACCAGCATCGCCAGCGTCGGCGTCTGGACGCGGCCGACCGAGAGCTCCTGATCGTAGCCAAGGCTGTAGGCACGGGAGAGGTTCATCCCGACTAGCCAGTCCGCGCGGCTGCGGGCGCGCGCGGCGTCGGCCAGCGGTTCGTACTCGGCCCCCGGTTTGAGGCGGCTGAAACCCTCGTGGATCGCTTCGGGCGTGAGCGACGAAATCCAGAGCCGCTCGACGGGCTTGGTCGACTCGGCGGCTTCGTAGATATAGCGGAAGATCAGCTCGCCTTCGCGTCCGGCGTCGGTGGCGCAGATGACGCGGCCGATCTTGGGGCTGGTAAGAATGCGCCGGACGGTTTCGAACTGATCCTGGGTGCGCTCGTAGGCGACGAGCGGCCACTCGCCGGGCAGCATCGGCAGGCGATCCCGCCGCCACTGCCGCCACTCGGGATTGATCTCGTGCGGCTGCGCCAGCGCGACCAGATGGCCGACGGCCCACGTCACGACATAGCCGTTGCCGTGCTGGTACCCCTCTCCGCGCTGGGTAGCGCCCAGAACCTTCGCGATATCTCGTGCAACGGACGGCTTTTCGGCAACGACGGCCGTGGCCTTGCCGTTTTGGGTGGGCACAGGTACGAGCTTATTCTAAACGACCACCCCACCGAGAGAACAACGTGAGTTTGGCGTCGGTCCCCCGGTCTGTCAATCGTGGGTGTGGACCGCTGCGTCCACTCAACAGCCGGCCGCCAGCATGTCGTCCGACCCAAGCGCATTCCGCTAACACTGGCACGTGGCGTCGACCCTGCGAACTCGCACGGCACCCGTCCGACCCCAGTCGCGAAGCGGCGGTGGATGTTAGATGAAATGAGGCGACTCGGGGTCTCGGGAGTGAGGTCAATCTCGGCTCGAGGCACGCACTGGTAAGGGGAAAGAAAAAGCCGGCCCTTGGATCGAAACCCAAGAGCCGGCGTGGAAACGAATCCCGTTCTAGAAAAGCGCCTGCGCGCTCCCTCGATTAATAATCGTGCGAGGGCGGTGCGGCTGCCGGCTTGTCTTCGGGGATTTCATGCACGGTGGCTTCCGTCGTCAGCATCAACGACGCGATGGAGGCCGCATTCTGCAGCGCCGTGCGGGTCACCTTGACCGGATCGATGACGCCGGCCTTGACCATGTCGGTGTAGGTGTCGTCCTGCGCGTTGTAGCCGAAGGAAGGATCCTTCTCGGCCCGTATCTTCTCGACGACAATGGCACCCTCTTTGCCCGCGTTCTGCGCGATCCAGCGCACGGGCTCTTCGAGCGACCGTCTGATGACGTTGATGCCGACCTGCTCGTCATGGTCGTCGGCCTTCAGATCGGCCAAGGCATCGGCAGCCCGCAGCAGTGCGACACCGCCCCCGGGAACAATACCTTCCTCGACAGCCGCGCGGGTGGCGTGCATGGCGTCCTCGACCCGAGCCTTGCGTTCCTTCATCTCGGTCTCGGTCGCCGCACCCACCTTGATCACCGCCACGCCGCCGACCAGCTTCGCCAGCCGCTCTTGCAGCTTCTCGCGATCGTAGTCGGACGTGGTCTCCTCGACCTGGTTGCGCAACTGCTTCACGCGGCCCTCGATGGCCGCCTTCTCGCCGGCGCCTTCGATGATCGTGGTGTTGTCTTTGTCGATGATGACACGGTCGGCCTTGCCGAGATCGTCCATCTGGACGCCTTCGAGCTTGATGCCGGTCTCTTCCATGATCGCCTTGCCGCCGGTGAGGATCGCGATGTCCTCGAGCATGGCCTTGCGGCGATCACCGAATCCGGGCGCCTTGACCGCTGAGATATTCAGCGTGCCGCGCAGCTTGTTGACCACGAGGGTGGCCAACGCCTCGCCCTCGACCTCTTCGGCCACAATCAGCAACGGCCGGCCGGCGCGCGAGACTTGCTCGAGCAAGGGCAGCAAGTCTTTCATGTTGCTGATCTTCTTCTCATGAATCAGGATCAGCGGCTGCTCGAGGTTGCACTCCATGCGGTCGGGATCGGTGACGAAGTAGGGCGAGAGATAGCCGCGGTCGAACTGCATACCTTCGACCACGTCCAGCTCCGTCTCGATGCCCTTGCCTTCTTCCACGGTGATGACGCCGTCTTTGCCGACCTTCTCCATGGCCTCGGCAATGATCTTGCCGATGGTCATGTCGTTGTTGGCCGAGATGGCGGCAACCTGCGAAACCGCATCGCCGCCCTCCACGGGCTTCGCCAAGCCCTGTAGATGCGAAACGACCGACTCGGTGGCCGACTCGATGCCGCGCTTGATGGCCATTGGGTTCGAACCCGCCGCGACGCTCTTCATGCCGTCGCGGTAGATCGACTGCGCCAACAGGGTCGCGGTGGTGGTGCCGTCGCCCGCTACGTCACTCGTCTTCGAGGCGACTTCGCGCACCATCTGCGCGCCCATGTTCTGGAGCTTGTCTTCGAGCTCAATCTCTTTGGCTACGGTGACGCCGTCCTTGGTCACGGTCGGGCCGCCGAACTTCTTCTCCAAAATCACGTTTCGGCCCTTGGGGCCCAACGTCACCTTGACCGCGTCGGCCAAGGCATTCACGCCGGCAAGGATGGCCTGCCGGCAGTCTTCACCAAATTCAATTTGTTTTCCTGCCATAGGTCTGGTTCTCTCCTCGTAGGCGCTTAGGCCGCGGTCTCTTTCTTTTTCTCCTGGCCTTCTTCGATGATGGCCAGTACTTCGTCTTCGCGAAGAATCAAATACTCTTTGTCGTCGACGCTGACTTCGCTGCCCGAGTACTTGCCGATAAGGATCAGGTCGCCTTCCTTCACCGTCAGCGGAACAACTTCGCCGCTATCAAGGCGCTTGCCGTTACCGACGGCAATCACCACCCCACGTTGGGGCTTCTCTTTGGCTGAATCGGGGATGACGATGCCACCCCTCATTTCTTCGGTCTCCTCGCTGCGTTCGACGAGCAGCCGATCCTGCAATGGTCGCAGTTTCACC
>JAKZVK010000436.1:0-8449 GCA_047516085.1 Bryobacterales bacterium | reverse complement strand
CGAGCCGTCGCAAGTGTTCTCGGCAGGCGGGCGTTCCGTTGAGACCTGGATGAATCTTTGGCCGGGCCTGCTCGCCCTCGCTATTCTGTTGAACCTCATCGAGCTACTCGGCCGCAAAGGCTGGATCCCCTGGCTGCGGCGCTGGGTGTAGGGTTACCAGTCGGCTTACGGGCCCGCCGGCACTCCGCTGCGAAGATGTCGTCGAGCCGTTGCTTGTCGGTGGCGCGGCAGTGCGAGATCGTTTGGCCGATCATCACGTCAGCTCAGTCCGCCAGATTCATGCGGCGAAGAATGTCTTGAAAGCGCGGGTCGGAGCGCACACTGTCAAGTTCGGGTAGAGTCTTAATCCACAAAAGTTGCGTGCTGCGCTGTTCGCAGGCTTTGTCCAGCCAGTCGAAGGCTTTGTCTTTCTCTCCGAGACCGAAGTAAATCATCGCTAGATGATAGGGCGCGAGATGCTCCGGCTGGGAAGCCGCTTGTAGTTCCTCTATCAGTTTTCGGGCCTTCTCCGGTTGCCCTGAAACCGCGTAGGCGTATCCCAGGTGGCCATCCCGATACTGAGGCACGTTCCCTCGACCGAACGCAGCTATCGCTTTGTCGTGTTCGCCCTTATGCACGTGCGCCATCCCGAGTATAATGTGCGCCCAGAAGTAGTTCGAGTCGAGTTCCAACGTCTTCTTGAGCTCCTCAATGGCCTGGTCGTATTGTCGCTGGAGGAAAAGGATGACGCCAGGGCCTGCGTTTACGATCGGCGTGACGGGATCCAATTCCGCAGCGCGCTTCCACTCCGAATAGGCCTCGTCCAGGCGCCCGAGTGGAGCTAGGACGAAGGCTGAGTACCACATATGGGCCACCGGATACGAGGAGTCCAGTTCAATCGCCCGCCGGAACGCGCGTTCTCCCGCCGCCCAGTTCCAGTGGTAAAGAGATTCAACCGCTCCCATCGAAACGTGTGCCGCGGCTAGACCAGCGTCGACTTCAAGCGCCTTCGACGCGGCTGCCTCCGCTCGGAGCCTCGCCTCCGATGGCGGCAGCACTCCATAAAACCCGAGGCTGTTGTAGCAGTCGGCAAGCCCAGAGTGGGCGAGTGCATAGTCGGGGTCCTCCGCAAGCGCTTGTTCGTAGAACCCCATTGCCTTCTCGAACGCCTCCGCCGTACGCTTGTACCAGTAGTAGCGGCCCCGCAGGCACAAGTTGTACGCCTGAAGATTTTCGGTGTGGCGCTTGGCAATCAGCTCTTTCTCCCTCCTGACCAGCTTGACTTTCAGTTTCTCGACGATCGCCTGCGAGATCTCATCCTGGATCTCAAAGACATCCTCCATCACACGGTCGTAGCGCTCGGACCAGACTTGGTACCCCTCTTCGATCGCGATCAGTTCCACGTTGATCCGCACGCGATTGCCGGATCGCCGCACGCTGCCTTCGAGCACATGACCTACGTTGAGCGCGGCTCCCACTTCACGAGGCGTCGGGCGCTTCCCTTTGAACTGGAAGGCCATGCTGCGGGGCGCCACCTGTAAACGCTCCACCTTCCCCAAGGCGCTCGTGATGTCCTCGCTGATGCCGTCGCTGAAGTATTCGTTCTCGTCGCCCCGGCTGCGATTCTCGAACGGTAGCACCGCGATCGAGGGACGCGTGTTCTTGGCGCCCGAGGAGGGGCGCGTTCCAGCGCCTGACTCCGTGCCGCGCTTCAACGCACTCAGATCGGCAAGCAAGTCGCTGACTGTCTGGTAGCGCTCCTGAGCTCTTTTGGCCAGGCATTTGTTGACAATGCGTTCCAGCTCGGGCGCGATGTTCGTTCGCAGGGCCGTGATGGCCGGCGGCTCTTCATGGAGGATCGAGTAGAGAATCGCCTGCTCGTAATGGCCTTGGAACGGCGTCTGTCCGGTGACCATCTCGTAAAGCACCACTCCCAGAGCCCAGATATCCGTGCGGTGATCGAGCTTCTCGCCGGTGGTCTGTTCCGGCGACATATAGAGAGACGTACCGACCCGCGTTCCTTCCCGGCTGAGTTTTGACGCCGCCGAGGCGAGTTGCGCTAATCCAAAGTCCATCAGCACAGCTTGGCCGGTTGTGGTGTCCATGATGTTGGCGGGCTTGATGTCGCGGTGCACGACGCCTTTGCTGTGCGCCTCCTGTAAACCCCGTGCTACTTGCATGGCGATGTCGAGCAGCCGTTCCACGCTCAGACGGCCTCGCTCGATTCCCTTGGTGAGGTCGTCACCTTCGAGGTAGGCCATGGCGATGAACATGCGGCCGTCCGCCTCGTCGATCTCATGGACTGTGCAAATGTTGGGGTGTTGTAAAGCCGCCGCCGCGCGAGCCTCCCGCAGGAAGCGGGCCTTGGCTTCCTCGTTGCCCAGCGAGTTCAGCGGCAAAAACTTCAGTGCCACTGAGCGCTGAAGCCGCAGGTCCTCGGCCTTGTAGACGACACCCATCCCGCCCTCACCGAGCTTCTCGGTGATGCGGTAGTGAGAGATGGTAGTGCCGATCATGCCGGTCCGATTCTACCGTGATTCACGTGGATGGTGAAAACAACGCCTTAGGGCCACATCGACAGTGCGGCGGGAGAAGAGAGTCGAGAGAGAGTGACGAACAGCTCCCGGCCGCCGCCTTGTGGATACGGGTTGTTGGACGAAGCCGGGCTAAGACGTAGCTATGGGGATTGTATGGAGTTGGCTGGCCCGCTGGGTGTAGGCCGACTATGGCGCCGGTCTGTGGAGCTTCCACATTTGCCAGATGAGACCGTGCCAATGACGGGTGTGGACCTACGACCGGCATGACCCCGGAGGGGCCAAACATGATAGCCCACGGCTTCAGTGGGAAAAATGACGGAACACGATGAGCCCTGGAAGGGCGATACAAGCGACTACTGCCCTCGCCTTGTCGGTACCGGTTGAGCACCGAATCTTGCGTGCGTGAGAGAGGTCTCCGACGAAAGCTGTATCGCCCCCTTCAGGGCTTCACGGAGATGATCGCCGTGTACCCATGGCTGAAGCATGGGCTATCATGTCTCAGCCCCTCCGGGGCGGAAACCCCAGCCGAACGGTTTGGTTGCCCGTTCGAGCCTGCTGCCCGGCAGTGCTGCGTTTACTATGAGCCTGGGGTGCCAACGAACAAACCCCCGGCCCGTGGACTTGGACGGCTAGTGGGCTGTCGCCAAGAAGACTTGACTGCAAGAAGTATGCGGGCGGGCACGGGGGCCCGCCCCTACAGTCGGTATTGACCAGGCACATGGGTAACACTTTATGCCAAGCACATAGGTAACACTTTTTCGGGCCGGCCGATGCGAAGTCTGCGCTAACTCTCGTGGAATCAGAGCCCTGGCAAAGCGTTCTTGGGCCGCAGCTAGGCTGGGCCATCGCCTTGGTAAGCGGAGGAAACCAAAGGAGTTCGGCCCCGGTTCTGTCAAGGCCTCGCGCCCGCGAGCCGACAGGGGAGCCCTGACAGGTTCGGGGGCGAACTCCAAGCCTTGAATAGCAAGGCGATGGTCCATGTGTTACCTATGTGCTTGGCATAAAGTGTTACCCATGTCCCGGTCAGCACAAGTCCGCTCTGGATACTCGCGACACTCTACTAGTCGCGGCTGAAGCGGCGCAGGAAGGCGGGCTTTTCGAGATCGGCGGGGTCGATGTCGTCGGCGGGCTCTCGGTGGTGCTCGGGATCGGTAGGATCCTCAGCCGTGGACCCGGCAAAGTCGTCCCCGCGCGGGGCAAAGCCCGGCGCGCCCGCGGGATCCGCCGACAGCGGTTCTCCCGACAGGGGCTCTCTAGCTTGGGCCTCGCCGGACGCACCCTCTCGGCCCCCTGCCGCGGCGGACGCCTGCCGGGCGCTCGACCTCATCTCCAGTCGCGACGCGGCGGCATCGGACATCTTCTGGCTAATGCCGACGCTCTCGCTGCGGAAGCCGGTCGCAATTACGGTGATCTTGACTTCGTCGCCCAGGTCCTCATTGAGGACCGCGCCGAAGATGATGTTAGCCTCCGGGTCGGCACTCCTCTGTACGATCGACGACGCTTCATGGACCTCGTGCAGCCCGAGCTTCGACGACCCGGTCACGCTGATAAGCAGTCCACGGGCGCCTTCAATGGTGGCGTCCTCGAGCAACGGGCTCGAGATGCAATTGCGGGCGGCCTCGACGGCGGCATTCGGTCCGGTGCCAACGGCAGTGCCCATTACGGCATACCCCATGCCGTGCATGATGGCGCGCACGTCGGCGAAGTCGCGATTGATGATGCCCGGGATGGTGATGATGTCGCTGATGCCCTGCACCGCTTGACGCAAGGTGTCGTCGGCGATGCGGAAGGATTCGAAGAAGCTCGTGCCGCGTTCGACGACCTCGATCAGCCGCTCATTGGGGATGGCGATGACGGTATCGACGGCCTGCGCCAAGTCGGCCAATCCCTTCTCGGCGACCGACATGCGTTTGGTCCCTTCAAAGGCAAATGGCTTCGTCACGACGGCGACCGTCAGAGCGCCCAGTTCGTTCGCGAGGGACGCCACGATCGGTGCGGCGCCCGTGCCCGTACCGCCGCCCAACCCGGCGGTCACGAAAACCATGTCGGAATCGCCCAGCAACTCGATCAACCGCTCGGTATCTTCGAGCGCGGCGGCCCGGCCGACCTCGGGGTCCGATCCGGCCCCGCGGCCGCGGGTGAGCTTCGATCCGATCTGAAGCTTGATGGGCGCGTTGGACGAGCGCAGAGCCTGCTCGTCGGTGTTGATGGCCGTGAACGTCACGCCCTCGACGCCCGCCTCGATCATGCGGTTGACGGCGTTGCAGCCCGCGCCGCCGACGCCGAACACCTTGATGCGCGCGTTCGGACCGGGATCTTCGTCGAATGTGAATTTCACGCCTTCGTTGTCGTTCATGGGCCTTTTTCTCAACCTGGATCCGGCGTCATTCGAAGATGGCGTTGAGCCACTCCCGTGCCCGTTCGCGCCGCCGTTTGCGGTGCAACCGCAAACGCTGTGCATACAGAACCAGACCCACCGCCGTGGCCCAACCCGGATGGTCGAGCTCGTCAGGCAGGTCTTCGATGCGCGGCGGCAACCCGATACGCGCGCTACAGCCGAGAACACGCTCGGCCACGTCACAGCCACCGGCGAGCCCCGCCAACGATCCGGTCAGGACTAGCCCCGCGATTAGGTGGCCGTCGAGCCGCACCCGGCGCAGTTCCCGGTTGACCAACTCGAAAGCCTCCTCGGCGCGCGCCTGCAGAATCTGATTGAGTAGGCGCCGCGGATGGTTGACGGGCTCGTCCTCGCCGAGCACCGGCACCTCGATAGTAACATTCGATGGAGTGTCATCGACCACCGCGCAGCCGTACTGCACGATGAGCTGCTCGGCGTCTTCGCGCGACGTGCGCAAGACCTCCGCCACGTCGTTGATGAAATGCTCGCCGCCCACAGGGATGCCGACGGCTAGACAGAGATCGTTGTCGAGATAGGCGACCAGGTCGATCGACCCGCCCCCGAGGTCGGCCACGGAGACGCCCATCTCGCGCTCCTGTTCTTCGAGCACGGCATGGGCCGCGGCGAAGCCTTCAAAGATCGTCTCTTCCACGACCACGCCCGCACGGTTGACGACGGCGCGGATGTTGTTGTGCGCTTGCGCCGCCGCGGAGATGACCTGCACGTGGCCATCGAGGCGGTGCGCAGTCATGCCCCGCGGGTTGCGGACCTGAATCTGGCGGTCCACCACAAACTCCAAGGGGATGACCTGCACGGCGGTGCGGTCGGTGCTCAGCGGACCCTGCGTAGCCTTTTGGACCACTTGTTCGACGTGGCTCTGCTGCACCTCGTTCTCTTGCGCGGGCAGGTTGATCGAGCTGTGGCAGACGTTGCTGGTGACGTGGCCTCCGCCGAGGCCGACCACCGCCGCCTCGACGACCATGCCACCGTTACGTTCCGCCTCGCCGATGGCCGTCTCGAGCGACTCGAGCACGGGGTCTTGGTCGGCAATGACGCCCCGCGCCCAGCCTCGCGACGGGGCCTGTCCGTGGCTGATGAATCGCAGGCGCGAGCCTTCCTCGAGCGCCACCACGCAACGCGTGCTGTAGCTGCCGAGGTCGAGACCGACCAGGTAGTTGTAGTGCTTGCCCATCGTCAGTGTTTGGCAGGCTGAACGGCGACTTGTCCCTCGAACCGCAAGTCGACCGAGCGGATGTCGCCGTACTCCTCTTTCCAAGAGTCGATGTACTCGAGAAAGATCTCGAAGCGATGCCGGAAGTGCTCCTCACCCATTTGCAGGTCGACGGCCCGCTGCTCGTGGACAGTTGTCACTTGCGCATTGCGCGGGTCGGAGAGGTCAATCTCCGAAAGCTGAGAGCTATACGCAGGCTCGCCGCTGTCGAGGTCGCTCACCAGGGTGTCGAGAAGGCCGAGGCGCAAACGGCGCTCAGCGAGCGTCATGTCGGGCGTGATGCCGCGGCTGACCGGCAAAGAGTAGTCGGCCCCCGGCGGCACGTCAAGGAAAACGCCTGCGTCGTCGATCAGTTTGAGTGCCTCGCCGGCCCCGTCGCTCGCTTGCCGGTCACTTGCTTGCGCGTCGCTTGCTTGTACCCTCACGAACGCGACCGGTTGCCGCTCGTCGACGTGGACGTGGATCTCGTTCGACCACACGCGACGGATGTACGCGTCCTTGACCCACGGAATCTCGAGCAGAGCGCGGTAACGGCGATCGAGCGGCACGTGGCCGATGCCCGCGCCCACGTCGCCCATGAAGACCTGCTCCACGGCGGAAAGCGAGACGTGGTTGAGCCCGGTGACTTGGAGGCCGCTCAAGTCGGGGGCGAACCGGAAGCGGGGACTCGAGTCGAGAAAATAGTCGATCGAGCGCACCGAGGCCAGCGCCAACCCCGCCGTGAGGACGGCCAGGAACAGCCAACCGGCGATCGGACGCAACCAACTGACCACGCCGCGCCGTACCCGAATCGGCTTGTCGCGCCGCAAGTACCCGGAGGAGTCCGGGGCGCTTCGCCGTCCTTGTGAAGGCTTACCTGGCATTCGCTTTTACTTCCCTTCCCCGCTCTCGTGAACCATCCCGGAACGATCTTCTCACGGCCCCTCAGCCGGCGGTCGTTAGCTTGCTTTCCCTCAACGCGAGACGATCGAGCAGCTTGGGGCCGGCCTGCGAGATGGTGCCGGCGCCGAGCGTGAGGATCGCGTCCCCGGGCTTGGCGGCCTCGACGGCGCGCTCGACGGCCTCCTCCATCGACGGAATGTAGCGGGCCGACGGGTGACCGGCATCGACGATCGCTTGCGTCAGTCGCTCGCCATTGACCTGCGGGATCGGTGACTCGCCGGCGCTGTAGATATCGAGAACGTACAGGTCGTCGCAATCGCCGAAGCAATTCGCGAAGCCGTCCATCAAGTGTGCCGTACGCGAATAGCGATGCGGCTGGAAGACGACGTGAATGCGGTTGAACTCGCAGACCCGCGCCGCCGAAAGCGTGGCCGCGATCTCCGTCGGATGGTGGCCGTAGTCGTCGATCACCGTGACGCCGCCCTCTTTACCCCGTACCTGGAAGCGGCGGTCGACACCGGTGAAGGCCGCGAGACCTTGGCGGATGCGGTCGGGCTCGATTTCAAGCTCCAATCCAACCAACACGGCAGCCATGGAATTCAGCACGTTATGATGCCCGAACGCGCGCACCTCGAACCAGCCCAGATCGTCGCCGCGAAAGCTCAGCCGGAAGCGGCTGCCCGCGGGACCGCAATCCATCTCGGCCGCGACAAGGTCAGCGTCGGGCGAGACGCCGTACGTCCGCACCCGCCGCCGGATGCGCGGCAGCACGGCGCGGATGTGCGGGTCGTCGATCGCCAGAATCGCCGAGCCGTAGAACGGGACCTTGTTGGCGAATTCGACGAAGGCATTGACGAGGCCCTCGAAGGACTGATAGTGGTCGAGGTGCTCTTCGTCGATCGAGGTGATGACGGCCTGGATCGGCGCTAGCTTCAGGAACGAGCCGTCGCTTTCGTCGGCCTCGACCAGCAGCAGGTCGCCCTTGCCGAGGCGGGCGTTCGAGTCCATGGCGTCGACGCGGCCACCGACGACAACGGTCGGGTCTTTCTTGGCGTTGCTCAGCACCGCCGCGGTAATCGATGTCGTGGTCGTTTTGCCGTGGCTGCCGGCGATCGCGATGCCGTACTTGAGCCTCATCAACTCGGCAAGCAGTTCGCCGCGGGGGATGAGCGGCACTTGCGCGTCGCGGGCGGCGCGGCGCTCGGGGTTCGACTCGGGGATGGCCGAACTGATCACCACGGCGTCGGCACCCTCGATGTTGGCGGCAGCGTGGCCTTCGAAGATCGCCGCGCCCATGGCCGCGAGCCGTTCGGTGATGCCCGAGCCCTTCAGGTCCGAACCGCTAATCGTATAGTCGAGATTCAACAGAATCTCGGCGATCCCGCTCATGCCGATGCCGCCGATCCCGACGAAGTGGATGTG
>JAKZVK010000435.1:0-14014 GCA_047516085.1 Bryobacterales bacterium | reverse complement strand
TTCGCAATCGGATCCGCTTTTGCGACGGCGATCGCGTCCACCGCGGCCAACTCGATCCCCGCGTAGTCGAGAATCCACGAGATCGAGCGGTGGGGGAAACCCTGGTGCCGCTTGACGCGGGAAAGCCTCTCTTCGTTAATGCCGCAGACTACCGAGGCGTCCTGCAACAGAACCGCACCCGCGTCGTTGTCAATCTCGCTGATGCCAAGAACGAACATGTGATCGCCGTCTCCCGTGCCGCCGCGAGGCCCACGGCAGGGCAGCCCGCTCGCAGTGCGCTTGCGACTTCCTATTGAATCGGCATCGATTCCATGCCGATACACGCCGCTTCATCCATGCCGAGTGAAACCATGCGCCCGTCGGCCCGCAGGGCCGCGACATGGTCCAGAATGCGCCGCAGGAAGTCGAGGTTTTGCTGCGCGTGAACCCCGAAGTTGTGCGGATGCCACCACAGATGGTAGTGAGCCCCCAGCTCGGCGGCGACATCCAGCGCGCCCGTGATCCGCTTGAGCCGAAGCCCCTCGAGGCCTCGCAGCGCCGGCGACCAGGGACGCAGAAACCGGCTCGCGTCCACCGCTTGCGGTATCCGCCGGGACTCCGCGCCGAGGAAGCAAGCCTCCGGCCCCGTCAGCGGCAGATAGCTATCGATCAGCCGCAACCCGCGAAAAGCCCGGCCGTTCGCCGCGTGCTCCCGCGCGGCGTAGATCCAGTGGGCCCTCGTGCCGCGAAACGACTGCACCTCAAGGTCTTCGCAGACCGCCAAAAAGGCGTGATTGACCTGGTTCTTCGGGAAGACCAAGCTCCGCGGCCTTAGGTCGAACCCTTCCGCCGCTTCCCGTGCCGCTTCCAGATCGGCCCGGAACGCCTCGGCGGTCGCGCCCTGCTCCAGACAGCACATGTGCGAATAGGTGTGAGTCCCGATCTCTTGGTGAGGCGTATCCGCAATCAGCCGGATCAAGGACGGCGCAAAGTGGAAAGGGTCCTCCGCCTCGTTTCTGCCGATCGACCGGGCGAAGCGGTAGGGGTCCGTCGCCTCGGTATAGCCGGGCACGGCCCCCGGCCGCCGGTCCATCAGCTCATCGCGGCCCTCGCAAAACAGGAAGCCCACGGTGGCCCAGGTGGCATGGACGTTGTACTCAGTAAACAGATCGAGCAATCTTGGAATCACCCGCCGTGTTTCTTCCAAGCGTTTGCGGTTGCGGTCGAGGCTGACCTCGCTCCAGGTCCCCCAATTCAGCTCGAAATCAAGCGAGATGATGAAGCCGCCCTGCTTGCCGCCCATCGTGAGTCTTCGTGGGGTCCCGGCCCGAAACGGACTTCCCGAGGTCGGAGAACCCCGATGACGGTATGACCCTCAACACTGTTAACTCGACCGGCTAGGGTGAGAACTGTAGTTCGCCCGGCTGGGCTGGAAGACAGTGCCAGCCGCGGTTCCGGGGCAAGCCTGGGTCCGCCGCTGACGGTAGTGTCTCAGTTCGGATTTCAGCAGAATTCCCGGAGGACGCCGGGGCATGATCGCGCGACTCTTTCGGGGTCCGGATGGGGGCTGGGACGTGGCTGAAGCCGGCCGAGAAAGGACGTTCAAAACGCTCTTCCAGCGTAGTTGCGACCGCCGAACCGGCCGTAAACAGCCGGCCTACAACGCGCTTCGCGCGGAAGCCGCCTAAAGGCGCCTGAAGGCGACTGCTTCGCGCCGGGAATCCCAGGGAGCGGACTGAAGCTGACACTGAGAGGCGATGCGCCGCTGACATCCGAAAGCGATTGGTGTATGCTTGGGGCAAGCTGGCGCGCGTGTGCGCGCCGCAGAGACTAGCCGCATAGATTCAAGGGGCTTGGCCGACTTCGCCCGACGTGCGTCCTCGCCGCGGGTGCGTCCTCCAAACGCAAGGAGTTCCAACGATGAAGAAAGTTACTCAGAAGAACGGATCGAATCCGAGCCGCCGCGACGTTTTCCGCGTCGGTTCGATGGCCTCCGCCGCCGGGCTGTTGGCGGCATTCCCGTCAAGCGCCGCCGCGGCGGCAAGTGCCGCTCGCCTGCCCGTGCGGGGCGGCGGACCGAACGTCTACGAACGGATTGGCGTCCGGCCGTTTGTCAACTGCACATCTACATACACCATCAACGGCGGCTCCGCCGCGCTGCCCGAAGTCGTCGAAGCCATCCACGAGGCGGCGTTCTATCATGTAAACCTCGATGAGTTGATGGCCAAGGCCGGCCCGCGCATCGCCGAGTTGCTCGGCGCCGAGGCGGCCATGGTCAGCTCCGGAGCGGCCGGAGCCGTCACGTGCGGAACGCTCGCCTGCGTCGCCGGAGGTGACCCGGAAAAAGCGCAGCAACTCCCCGACACCACCGGCATCAGGAACGAAGTCGTCGTACCCAAGTGGTCGCGCAGCACCTATGACCACGCCGTCCGCACCACGGGCATTCGGATGGTCGAGGTGGATTCGCTGAGCGACCTCGAAAAAGCCTTCGGCCCGCGAACCGTGATGGCGCACGCGCAAGTCAACGTTCTTCGCGATGGCAACCCCTTTTCGCTGGCCGAGTTCGTAGCCGCCTCCCACAAGAACGGCGTCCCCGTGCTGATCGACGCCGCGGCCGACTTGCCGCTGGTCCCGAACCCGCTACTTTCCCAGGGGGTCGACTTGGTGGCCTATAGTGGCGGCAAGATCCTCAGGGGACCGCAAACCGCCGGCATCCTGCTGGGGCGTAAGGACCTCATCACGGCCGCCTTCATGAACAGCGCGCCGCACCATGCGTTCGCGCGCGCCATGAAGGTCAGCAAGGAAGAGATCATGGGCGCGGTGGCCGCGGTCGAAGCGTTGATCAACGGTCCCCGCGACCGCCAAGCCGAAGACGACCTCTGGCGCTCCTGGTACAAGCAGATCAGCGGCCGTATTGACAAGGTCGACGGCGTCAAGACGAACGTTCGCCAGCCGCGCACGGCGGCGAACTACCCGGTTCTCAACGTCGAGTGGGACCCCAGGAAGATCGGCCTGACCGCGGGCGAAGTCGGCAAGATGCTCCTCGACGGCGAGCCGCGCGTCATGACGCATGCCGGCGGCACCGGCAACGCTTTCATCATCCGTCCCTGCGCCATGTATGAGAGCGAGCAGAAGATGGTCGCCGAGCGCCTCTACGACATCTTCTCCAACGCGCCCGGCGAGAAGCCGAAAGCGCCGCTCGAGCCGCCGACGGTCACCGTCGATGGTCACTGGGACGTCGATATTCAGTTCTCGGTCGGCTCGACGCAGCACAAGGTGTACCTCGCCTCCGACGGCAACCACCTGACCGGGCAGCACGTGGGCCGCATCACGAGTGCTCCCGTCCGCGGGACGGTCAGCGGGAACAAGGTCGATTTTACGGGTGGCGGCAAAGTCGAGGCCACCGGCTTGCACTACAACTTCATTGGCCACGTCCAGGGCGACCACATGAGCGGCGAGGTCAGCCTCGGCGAATACGGCACGGCACGCTGGACCGCCAAGCGTCGCGCTTGACCTTAGGCGTCCGGGGCGCTAGAGAGTTGCCGGGGCGCTTGCGAGTTATTGTTCGTGAGAACCATTAGATGGGCCACTATGGTCCGAACCCAGTTAGTCGCGCCACGGGTTCGACGACTTGACGCGGGTTCCCCATCGGTGCCTGGTGGTCGCGTGTCGAACGCTCCGCCACCTTGATCTGCTCAGCGGTGGTGACCGGTTTCACGTTGTCTCGGGGGTAGGGCCGCGATGGCCTGCGGAACCGAGCGGATTTACCCGTCACTTGCGTTCTGGGCTCGGTTTCTTGGGTTCGTGCGGATTCGCGCCCAGAACTCCGGCGATGGTATGACGCTCTGACCCGTGGTTGGATCCGCCAGGTAACCGCGGGCTTCCGTGCGCGGCTCTGAAGATTCGTGGGGCGGTTGCGGCGGGCCGCGGCATCAAGCGATTCGTCCGAATCCTTACGTACTGATCTTGGGGCTAACGGGGTCGCCGCGGAGCCCTCTCGATGTCTCAATTGCTGCAAATCGGGCTCGCTTCCGGGGCGCAAGCGGAATGCCTATCTCTACATCCGCCAATCGACCCTCCGACAAGTGCCTAGGGCGAGCCGGGATCGTGTTGGGTCTCGAGGTGTCGCGACTGGCGCGGCACTCAACCGACTGGCATCGGCTGCTGGAAATCTGCGTACTCACCGATGCCTTGATCCTGGACGAAGATGGCGTCTACGATCCGGCCCACTTCAACGACCGTCTCCTGTTGGGCTTAAAGGGCACCATGTCAGAAGCGGAACTGCACGTTCTGCGGGCCCGATTACAGGGCGGAATCCTGAATAAGGCCAGACGCGCGCCGAGGCGCGTCTCGGTCAACGGCGGAACTCAGCCCCGCTGGCGCCAGGACGGCGAGGAGCTGTTCTACGTCGAGGGCAACACTCCGATGGCGGTCGCCGGCTTGGCTTCCGGCAGCCTAACCGTCCTCGCGCCCGTGAAGCTTTGCTCGGCCTGGAGCCTGGGCCCTGGCGACGCCGGCTACCGCTGCTACGACGTCACCCCCGACGGCGAGCAGTTTCTGCTGTGCGAGTCCGACGCCGAGCAACTCGGTGGCCAACTCGTCCAGAACTGGTTCGCCGAATTCAAAGATCAACAAGCCGCCCCGTGAATGTGGCGCGGGTCCGCATATCTGCCGTGCCGGGGCTCCTTATCGGCACAAGACTCGACCCGCCAGGCAGCTTCAACGCAACCGGCGCGGGGCACCCCTCCAACGAGATTGCCCGCAAATCGTGGGACAATACCGGAGCACTCGCTTGTCACCGTGACATGCATCGCACGAGTTGGCTGGGTCGTCTTAGCAACCGCGGCGCTGGCGGTCGCCGTCCCCGCCGACACCGTCCGCGTGAACAACCCCGCCGGGAGCGTGTTCGCCCGCGTTACCAACATCAAGGAAGTGCGCGTGGGCCAAAGCGGCCCGACAAGCCAGGTGCGCCGGTGCGATACGGAGATCACGAAACAGATGGGCGGCGAACTTACGCTCATCAACTGCCACTCGACCGACTCGAAGCCCATCCGCCTGGTTGTTGACCTTCCCTACGGCACTGACCTCGAAGTGCAGACCCGCACGGGCACCATCGTGCTCAGCGGCATGGTGGGCCGCGCCGACCTCTCCACCGAGAGCGGAGATATCCGGCTGACGGTGCCTTGGGCGGCGACGCGCTTTTCGGTCGATTCGAGCCGCGCGCCCCAACAATACGTCGTGCCGGAGGGCTTCGCGTTCACCGCCGGGGCCCGCCGCTCGCGGGGAGACCGCGAAACCTGGCATATGCAAGACAGCCTCGATCCGTCGCAAGTCACCTATTCGCGCGTCCATGTCCGCGCACAGTCGCCGGGCAAGATCATCCTGGCGAACGCTCCCATCCCTAGCGACTTCCCCGTCAAGCTTCCCTGGCAGGCCCCCGCGATGCTTCAAGAGCTGCTCGGGATTCGCGGCACACCGGACGAGCCGGCGGCCGCCGAGCACGCCGCGCCCCATCCGCCCGAACCGCCTCCTGGTTCTTCAGGCCCCGAGATCGGCGACGTCCGCTTCACCGCCGAAGTTCGCATGGTCAACTTGATGATCTCGGCAACCGACCGCTCCGGCGGCGCCGTCGAAGGTCTCGGGCAAGACCAATTCCAGATCTTCGAGGATGGCAAGCCGCAAGAGATCTCCGCGATCCGGTCCGAGGAGGTTCCCTTCAATCTGGCGCTACTTCTCGATTGGAGCGGAAGCACCGAGCAAGACCGCCAGGGGATGCTCGACGCGGCCAAGGGTTTCGTGACGATCGCTCGGCCACAGGACCGCGTTGCTGTCTATGCCATGGTTGGCAATCTGTTCCGTGTCGTCTCTCCCTTAACCAATGACCGCAAACATCTGCTACGTGCGCTTCGCACGATCCCCGATCTGCCGGGCGGCTCACCTCTCTACGATTCGATGGTCTTCGCGTACACGCACGAATTGCGCGGGCACAGCGGGGAGCGCAACGCGCTGCTGGTCCTCTCCGACGGCCTTGACAACCAGATCCGCGGCCCCTCGAACGGTGCCGGCAAGGCATCACGGTCGATGGGCGGGCTGCCCTCCGTGGTGCCGTTCAAACAGTTGAGTCTCGCGGCCACGGGCATGGAAACGCTCATCTACCCCATCTTTCTCGATACGCTGCGGAGTGGCGCCCAGGTGCCCGAAGAGTGGTCGAAGGTCGCGCGCCGCCGCTTAGAGGAGCTGGCCGAGCGCACCGGGGGCCTGCTGTTCCGGGCACGCTCGATCCGCGACCTCGACCCGGTCTATCCGCGCGTCGCCAACGAGCTTCGCAGCGTCTACCACCTCTCCTACTATCCGGCAAACCAGAACTTCGACGGCTCCTGGCGCAAGATCGAAGTCAAGGTCCGCCGGCCACGAACAACCGTTCGAACACGTAGTGGCTACTTCGCGCGCTAAGCGCGGGGCGGGAGCGGTCCTGTCCATGGTGTAGGGGTGGACCGCTGCGTCCACCCCGGGGCCGCCGTGTGGCTCTCGCCCTCAACGCTGAGACAACCGACATTGCCAAGGGACGCGGCCGGGCGGACACGGCGGTCCGCCCCTACATCTGCTGAATCCTCGACACCGCGGGATAGCAAGGGCGCAGCTTGTCGCTAGTTCCCGCCAGCCGCGCGAGGCAGCGGAACCTGGCGGTCGGGCTTAGGCTTGACGCGGATTAGGCTCCAGGGACGCTGGCGCAACTCGTCGGTGAGCTGCTCGACGTTCTCCGAGGCATTGCGGAAGTTTTCGATCGACTCGTTGATGTTGTCTTCGTTCGTCGCGACGAGGCCGCGCACGTGCTCCAACAGCTCGCGCGCCTTCTGGAGCGTGAGTTCCAACTCTTCGAGGTCTCGCTTCAGGGGCTCGCGCGCTTCGTCGAGCGTCCGGTTGAGGTTCAAGATCGTCGTGTCGGCCGTCTTCGCGACGACGCGAAAGTCTTCGGAGAGCTGCTCGACGTTCCGCATCGTCGAGTTGAGCTGATCGGTCACATCTACGATGCGCGGCTTCAGATCGGCGACGAGGCTGTTCGTGTTGTCGAGCAGGTCCTCGATTCTTTGCTGATTTTCCTCGTTCGTCAGCTTCTGCAGGTTGACCAGCAGTATCTCAGCGTCTTCGGTGATGCGGTGGAAGTCGCGCCGCACGTCCTTCATCAAGAGTTGGGCGGTGTCGGCGATCTCGGTGATTTTCTCGGTGACGTCACCAATCGTGGCGGTTTCCATCGATGGGATCGTCCCCTCGGGCTCGATCCGCGGCGCCTCCATCTCGCCGGGTGTGATCTCGAGGTAGTTCTGGCCCAGGGCGCTCAACGAGGTGATCTTGGCGATTGACTTCGCGTTCACCGGCATGTCGCCGCGCACCTCCATCAGTACCTCGATGCGGGTGGGGTCATCCCCCCACGGGCGAACGTCGGTTACCACGCCCGACTTCAGGCCGCCGAACCGAACCGTGTTGCCCGCCTCCAAGCCGCCCGCGAAACGGAAATAGGTCTTGTAGAGGACCTTCTCGCCGGCCACCTGTACGTTGGCCACTGAGATGAACGTCGCCACGAAGATGATCAAGGCGACGATCACAAAGACTCCGACTTTCGCTTCGTTGCTCATGCTCGCCTGCTGACTGCTTCCTCGGGGCGGACGCAGCCTAGCGTTGCGTCAACCGCTTCAGATACGCCTCGTGGTCTCCGGTTACTTTATCAGGGATTCGGTCCAAGAACTGCCGGATCCTCGGATTGTCGCTGTTGCGTATGTCGTCGGTGGTCCCGACGGCCAAGATCTTGCCATGCCGCAGCATGCACATACGGTCGGCGATCAGAAAGGCACTGGCCAGTTCATGGGTAACGACGACGATGGTCATCTTGAAGGCGCTCTTGAGATCGAGGATCAACGAATCGATCTCGGCCGCGATGATCGGGTCGAGGCCCGCCGACGGCTCGTCGAACATCAAGATCTCAGGATCCATCGCCACGGCCCGTGCCACCGACGCGCGCTTACGCATCCCTCCCGAGAGTTGGGCCGGATAGAGCTTCTCGGCGTCGCCCAGGCCCACTTGCTCAAGCTTCATCCGCGTCATCAACCGGATTGTGGGCTCGGCCAGCTTGGTGTGCTCGCGAAGCGGCAGCGCCACGTTATCGGCCAGCGTCATCGAGTTGAACAGGGCCGCGCTCTGGAACGAAACACCCATAATACGCCGGATCTCGTTGAGTTGTTTCTCCGTGCAGGAGGTGATGTCGACGCCCTTGACGAAGATGCGTCCCGAGGTCGGTTTCTCGAGGCCGATGATGCGCCGCAACAGCGTGCTCTTGCCCGAGCCGCTGCCGCCCATGATCACCATCGTCTCGCCGCGGCGGATATCGAGATTGACGCCGCTCAGGATGGTCTTCTCGCCGTAGCGCACGACCACGTCGCGAACCGAGACGATAGTATCGGGGTCCGGTGGGCCCCCGTTCGTAGCCCGGGTCTCTTGGTTGTGCTCGCTCATCTCCAGAAGAAGTAGAAGAACGCGGTAAAAAGCAGATCGGCCAATACCACCAGGAAGATCGACTTCACGACAGCCGAAGTGGTGGCGCGTCCGACGCCCACCGGGCCGCCTTTGACGTTGAAGCCCTCGAAGCAGCCCACGTGGACGATGATCGTGCCGAAGGCGATGCTCTTGATCAGACCGCTGACGATGTCGCGCAGGACCAGGACCTCGAGCACCCGCCGAAGGTACAACGACAACCCCATGTCGAGCGTGAAGTGGACGAAAATGCCCCCGGCCAGAATACCCGCTGTATTGGCCGCGATGGTCAGGCAGGGCAACATGACCATCATGGCGACGTACTTGGGGACTAGCAGGAACTCCACCGGGTCGAGCGCCATCGAGCGCAACGCGTCGACCTCCTCGGTCACCACCATGGTTCCGATCTCAGCCGAAAACGACGAGCCCGACCGCCCCACCACGACAATCGCGGTCATCAGCGGGCCCAACTCGCGCGTTATGCTGACCGCGACCAGGTTGATGACGAGTTGCATGGCGCCGAGCCGACGCATCTCCGCGCCTCCCTGCAGCGCCATGATCAGCCCCGTACAGGCGGCGATCAGGCAAACGACCGGCAACGCGTTGACACCCACCACCGCCATCTGCCGGACGGTCGTTTGCCAACGCGGCTTGCTGCCGGTGATAGGATTGGCACGCCACGACGAGACCACCCCGCGGTAAAACTGGACCGTGAGGCCGCCGACGTACTCGATTCGTTCGATTGTGCCCTTGCCGACGGCTGCGAAGATGGACATGGCTCTGCTGAGAACTAGGCTTGGAACTCGGCGAAGTTTCCACTCACGCGGGTTGCGGGGTCGTACGATCCGCCCGCTGCCTAGCCGGCGGCCTCCTCTTCGCTCTCGGCCACCTCGAACACGTTCAACAACCGGGTCAACTCCAACACGTGGCGGGGGCCGTCGTTGAGCCCAACCAAGACGAAGCGTCCGTTTCTCTTGCGCGCCTCTTGCAAACCCTCCACCAAGCTGGCGATCCCGGAACTATCGATGTAGGGGACGCCGGCCAGGTTGACGATGATCTGCTCCTGGCCCCTCTTTTGGAACAATTCGAGGACCGTCTGGCGCAACTCCGGTGAGGAATGAAGATCAACATCTCCGGTCACATAGACGACGGAGCGCGGGCCTTCGCGTTTGACGTTGAGTTCCATAGGTTCTGCCACTTAGGGCACGTGCGCCGGGTGCCGCTTCCTCATCCGCACGCAATTCGTCGAGCCGTCCCGCCGGTATTCAACCTCGTCCATAACTGAGCGAATCAGGTAGACCCCCCGGCCCCCGGCTCGCAACTCGTCAGGGGGAGGCGTCTCGCGCTCGGCCGGGTCGAAGGGTTCGCCCTGATCCCTGACCTCCACCTCCACGCCACCCTCGACCTCCTCGCACCGCAAAGAGATCTTATGGTCCGGGGCGCCCTTGTAGGAGTGTTTGATGACGTTCGATACCGCCTCGTCAACCGCCAGCATGACCTCGTGCCGGGTCTTGGAGTCCAAACCGGCACGAGCACTGAACTCCTCGATGACGCCGCGGATCAACCGAAGCCAGCGGGTGTCACTGGTGACAACGAGTTCAACGTCGGAGGTCATCCGGCCTTCCGTCAGCGCTCAAAGGGCCGTAAGACCCTTATTTCAAGGGCATTATAGCACGGCGTTTTGGAGCGTCCGGCGTCGGGCGGTCGCTCACTCGGACCCTCGCAGGCTCATGGTGGCGCAAGGCCTGTCCTCAGCTCCCGTGCCCCTAATCCGTCCATAAGATCCAGCCCGTGACCCTGAGACGCCCCTGTTTCCGCTACAGCGGCGTGGATGTAAATCCGCGGGAGCGTGGACTCCCGCCCACGCCGCTGTAGCGCGGGTCGCCACATAGAACCCAGGTCGGCTGCAGTCTCACTTACTCGCGCTCTTGTTATCGTACCCAGGTGATGGCATTGTCGCCCGCGCGGAGAGCCGCCTACCGGATACTGAAGCGCGTAGAGACCGGCGGCTACTCGTCCGAGTTGTTGCACACGTCGCCGGAGCTGGCCGAGATGGACCCGCGCGACCGCGCCCTCGCCACCGAACTCGTACTCGGGAGCTTGCGTTGGCAAGGCGCGCTGGACGACTTGTTGCGGCAGGCCGCTCGGCGGCCGGTCGAGAAACTCGACCCGGAGGTGCGGATCGCGCTGCGGATGGGCGCCTACCAGCTTCGCTACCTGGAGCGGATCCCCGACCGGGCGGCCGTGTCGGAAAGCGTCGAGTTGGTCAAGCGGGCCCGGAAGCGCTCGGCAATGGGTTTGGTAAACGCCGTGCTGCGGCGGCTTCCCGAGTCCCCAGACCACGAGGGCGACCGTGAGCGAGAACTGGCCCACCCAACGTGGCTGGTCGAGCGCTGGCGGCGCACCTACGGGGACGAGGCGGCCCAGGGGATTCTGCGGTTCAACCAGACGCCGCCTCCGACCTATCTGCGGCTGAACGTCCGTTTCCCGGTCGAGGAAACATTGGAACGCCTCGCGCGGGAAGGCATCGAGACTGCACCGACCGAGCTGGCCGCTTGCCGCCGGGTGCTGTCGGGCCGGCCCGCTGCTACCGAATGCTTCCGGGAGGGGAGGGTCCGCATCCAGGACTTGGGGTCGCAGGCGATCGTGCCGCTGTTGGAGCTGGCCCCGGGCGGTCGATTGCTGAGCCTACGACTCCTGGACTTGTGCGCGGCGCCCGGTGGCAAGACCTATCAAGCGCTCGAATCCGCCGGTGGCGATTTGCGCGCGGTGGCCGCCGACCGGCATCTGCGCCGCCTGAGCACGATGCGGCGGCTCGAAACGTGCCCGGCGCCGCTGGTCGTTGTCGACGCTGAAGCTGAGTTGCCCTTTCGGAGCTCTTTCGATCGTGTGCTCGTCGATGCGCCTTGCTCCGGGACCGGCACTCTGGCGCGGAACCCCGAGATCAAGTGGCGGCTCAGGGAGGACGATCTCGCGGATCTCGCCCGTAAACAACGGCGGATTCTGAGCCGCGGCCTCGACGCCCTCACGCCGGATGGGATTCTCGTGTACTCGACTTGCTCTCTGGAACCCGAAGAGAACCGCCAAGTTGTAGAGGCCGTGCTACGCGAGAAAACGGGATTCGCCGCGGGTGATTACTTGGAGAGACTGCCCGGCCGGGAGGAAGGTGACGGGTTCTTCGCGTGCCGGATCACCAGAGCCGTCTGATCCCATCGAGATGTGAGCAGACGTGTCACATTATTGGGGAGCAGCGTGCCGAGGAGCCGAGCCCCAAACGTTAGTGAGGGGTCAATCCGCACTCGGCGGCATGGCGGCATCGGACCCGTCACTGGCGTTACGGGCTCGGTTTCTCCATTGCCGCTAGTCGGTTGGAGGTCGTGGACCTCGACTAAACCGAGAGGGTCTTCAGGAACCGGCGCGCCCGCCAGACCCAGGGGCGCTCTTGGCGACGTAGATACCGCGGCAGGCCCATCTGCTTAGTGAGAATCGCTTGCATCATCTCGCGCGCCTCCTTCGCTTCGCCACGTTTCGCCAGGAGCTTGCCCAGGCCGAAGTAGGCACGGGAGATCGGCGTGTTGGCGAGGATCGACCGGTAGACCTCGACCGCCTTGTCTTCTTCGCCCAGGCCTTCATAGGCGTCGGCCATGGCGAGATTCCCCTTGTGCAGCTTGTAGGTGGCGTCGGCCTTGGCCAATGCGCGCAAGTCGTCCACCGCGGCGCCGTAGTCGCCGGTCTCGATCGCCGATAGGCCGCGGCCGTACAGGCAGTCGAGGTCGCCGGGGTCGCGGTCGAGCGCCTCGCCGAACAGCTCAATCGCCCTCCGGTAGTCGTCGTCCTTGCCGCAGATCCACGCAAGCTCGGTCAGCGCGTCCTGCGTCGGACTCTCGCTCACCATCTGCTCGAGCCACTGTCGCCGCCGGCGGCGCTCCCAGCGCTCGATCGCCGGCATCTTCCATTGGACCCCCGGCAAGAACTCGACGAAGAAGTAAACTGCCGCGCCGACCGGCCCGAGGAAAACGATCACCCAGAACCAATACGTCTCCGGCCGATGGCGAATGAAATGCACCACCATCAGAGCCTGGAACATGACCCCGAGAGTCCACGGATTGAGGAACGCCGCCACGACTAGATCCTAGCTTGCCGCCTCCTATTATGGCAATACGATCGGGGAAATACCTTATGGGCTTGGGTTGAGGGGGCTTCCTTTGGCGGCCTCTTGGCCTCCGCTGGGGTCTGCTATCATGAATCTAAGCAGCAGAGCAGGCTGGCTCTGACGGCCGGCAACCCACCCCAGGAAGCACTACCGAAATATAGGACAAGCAGGAGATCTACTTATGGCCAAGGTCTGCGTGGTTACCGGCAAGAGACCCATGTCGGGCAATAATGTCTCGCACGCGAACAACAAAACTCGGCGCCGCTTCGAGCCCAACCTGCACGACAAGCGCTTCTGGGTCCCCAGCGAGAAGCGCTGGGTCAAGCTGCGCGTGAGTGCCAAGGCGATCAAGATCATCAATAAACGCGGCATCGAAAGCGTCCTGGCCGAAATGCGCAAGGACGGCAAGAAGGTCTAAGCAGTCTCCAGCAACGTTTCGCGTTCTCCGTCCCGCCAGACCCTGGCTCTTGGATCACTGGTTCCTGGTCTACGAGAACGTCTGTGCGCACGTCAAGCGTCGCCTGCCGGCTTCACAGCCGCGATGGTCTTCACTACGTCCAAGTACAGGTTCCGCACCTCGCGCAACCTAAAACCTGCCTTCTCGACATTGCCCACGGTGTCGCGGATCAGTTCCGGCCCCAGCCGGCGGCTGATCGGGTTCATCACGTGCAGCATCAGGTTGAACGGGAACCAACGGCTGCCGGTGTGCTCGAACATGCGCAGTTCGCCTCCGGGCTTGACCACGCGGCGTATCTCGCGCAGCCCCTGCACCGGGTCGGGCACGGAGCAAAAGGTGCAGGACGTGAACACCTGATCGAACGTGTTATCGGCCAACGCCATCTCCTGCGCATCCATTTCCAGCAACTCGATCTTGCCGTCGTATTCCCGGGCGCGGGGACGGGCCTTCTCGAGCATGCCGGGGCTGATGTCGAGCCCGGTCACGTCCTGTCCAGGCGGAAAGAACTGCAAGTCAAGACCCGTACCCACGGCCAGAAAAAGCACCCTGCCGCGCATCGGTGCGTAGAAAGCCCGCTTGTAGCCCGCCCAGCGCTTGTGGGGCCCGCGGGAGTTGATGAAGTCGTAGCCCTTCGAGGCGGTGTCCCACTTGCGGCGTGCTACTCGGTCCATTGCTTCACCTCTCTCGTCAACAGCGCATTCGCCGCGTAGGTGAACCCTAAGATCGCCACCCCCGTCGCAACGCCAAGAAGGGCGCCCCCCTGCAGGCTCAGGCGGCTCATCGAGGCCGCCATCGAAACCACCATTCCGGCGGCCATGGCGGTGAGCATCATGGGCAGCATCACCTCGAAGGCGCCGAAGAAGAGGTGGCAGACCAGTTGAACCGGCACGGCGATCACC
>JAKZVK010000434.1:0-3923 GCA_047516085.1 Bryobacterales bacterium | reverse complement strand
TCTCAAGCCATTGAAAAACTGAGGGATATCGTCGGGGCCAAGGGCATCTTGACGGGCGAGCACGACTTGATGCTCTACGAGTACGACGCCAGCATTGAGAAGGGGCTTCCGGACTGTGTGGTGTTCCCGACATCGACCGAGGATGTGGTGCGCATTGTGAAGGTCGCGCGGGAATACGACTTGCCGCTCGTGGGGCGTGGCGCCGGGACCGGCCTGAGCGGAGGCACGATCGCGACCCAAGGCGGCGTCATGATCGCGTTCGCCCGCATGAACCGCATTCTCGAGATCGACCTTGAGAATGAGTGCGCGGTCGTCGAGCCGGGCGTGGTGAATCTCGATATTACGCTGGCCGTGCAGGGTGACGGGTACTACTACGCGCCGGACCCCTCGAGTCAGAAGGCCTGCACGATCGGCGGCAACGTCGCCGAGAACTCCGGCGGGCCGCATACGCTGATCAACGGCGTCACGACGAACCATACGCTCGGCCTGGAAGCTGTGTTGCCCGATGGGACGCTGATCACGGTCGGCGGCAAGGAGGCCGACCATCCCGGCTACGACTTGACCGGGTTGTTGACCGGTTCGGAAGGGACGATGGTGCTGGTGACGAAGATCATCGTGCGCCTGATGCGCGCGCCGGAAAAGGTAAAGACGCTGCTGGCGATCTACGACGAGCCCGAAGATGCCGCCTCGACGGTGGCGGCGATCACAGCACAAGCCATCATCCCGGCGGCGCTCGAAATGCTCGACGGGGTGATGTTGCGGATGGTCGAAGAGGCGACCCACGCCGGCTACCCGATGGACGCCAACGCCGTGCTGTTGATCGAGTTGGAGGGGCTGGAGGAAGCGGTCGAGGAACAGGCGGAGAGGATCACCGCCGTCTGTACCGAGTGCCGGGCGCGAGAGGTGCGCATCGCGAAGTCGGAAGAGGAGCGCGCGCTGTTGTGGAAGGGCCGCAAGAACGCGTTCGGCGCGGTGGGCCGGGTCAGCCCGACGTACTACGTGCAAGACGGCGTCGTGCCGCGAACCCGCATCGCCGACACCCTGCGCTTCATCTACGAAGTCTCAGAGAAGTACGGTCTCACCATCAGCAACATCTTCCACGCCGGCGACGGCAACATGCATCCGATCATTTTGTTTGACCCGCGCAAGCCCGACGAACTCGAGAAGACCAAGCAGGCCGGCGCGGAGATTCTCAACTACTGCATCGAGGCCGGGGGTTCGATCACCGGCGAACACGGCGTGGGCATGGAGAAGAACGACCTGATGCCCTTGGCGTTTAGCGAAGACAGTCTGGCGATGATGGAGAAGCTGATCGAAGTGTTTAACCCCGACCGGCGACTCAATCCCGGCAAGCTGCTACCGACGGGTAAGGGCTGTCTCGAAATCCGTCCCATGCTGAGTGGACACAAGGCGGTCGTCTGGTAGGCGCCGCGCGTTGGCCCCCTGACCGGCACCCCTGACCCGGCACCCCGTGACCTGACGAGGATGACGACGGCCAAGCGATACTGGCTGCTGCAAATTCCCGGGTGGGTGCTGGTGGCTCTGGTTCTCGTCGCCGTGCGCCGCTGGATCGAGTATCCGTGGTGGGTGGTGGTGTTGATCCTGGGGCTCGATGTGGCGAAGGACGCGGTGCTCTACCCGTTTCTCCGCCGCGCCTACGAGACGGGCACGCCCACTGTCGCCGATCAACTCGTGGGCCAGCGGGGCGTGGCGAAGCAACTTCTCGCTCCCGAAGGCTATGTGTTTGTCAGGGGCGAACTCTGGAAGGCGCAGGTGGAAAGCGGGCACGAGCCGATTGAATCTGGCGAGGCGGTGCTGGTGCAAGTTGTCGAGGGGATGAAGCTGACGGTGACCCGGGCGAAGAGATAGTGATTGGGATTCAGGCCGGAACCGGGGGCCACCAAGAGTGTTGTAGCGGAGCGGGCACGGCATGCCGTGCCCTTACATTTCGCCCCTACACAATGCGTTCAGCCAGCACCTCGGCGACATCGACGACTGCGATGTCGTCTCGGCCGGCCTGCTGTGCGGCGTCGTTGAGCATGATCGGACAGTAGGGACACGCCACCGCGATTCTCGCCGCGCCGGTTGCGGCCGCCTGCTCGAAGCGCTTGTGGTTCACGCGGCTGCCGGGCGCGGTGGCCTTGTCATCGGCGGCCTTGTCGTCGGCGATGAAGAGTTGCGCGCCGCCCGCGCCGCAACAGAAGGTCTGCTCGCGATTCCGCCTCATCTCGGTGAGATCCGCGCCGCAGGCTTCGAGGATTTTCCGGGGCTGGCGGGTCACACCTCGCCCGCGCGCCAGGTAGCAGGGGTCGTGGAACGTCAGCTTCTCGCCCGCCGGTTGCAGCGACAGCGAAGGCAGAAGTTGATCGAGCAACTCCGTGTGATGCACGACCTCGATGCCCAGTTTCTGGTAGGAGGCGAGTTGGCGGTAGTCCCCGTCGAGCATGCGCGTGCAATGCGGACAGCAGCTCACAACCTTGGTGACCTTCTTCTCGCGAAACGACTCCGTCAACTGTTCCGATAGCTCGAGGTAGAGATACTCGTTGCCGGCACGCCGTGCCGGCTCGCCACAACAGGTCTCCCGCGCGAGCACGCCCCAGCTTACGCCCGCCGCGTCGAGCACCTTCTTCATGGCTCGTGCCACGTCTTGCCCGTGCGGATCGTACCCGTTGCCGCATCCGAGCCAAAACAGCCACTCCTGCGAGCCGTCGAAGATCGGGAAATCCTCCGACTCGACGAACTTGCGGCGGGTCTCGTGCGGCAGGCCCCACGGATTGTGCGGGGCGCGCTCCATGGTGGTGAACAGTTGTGTGAGCTTCGCCGAGTGCGTCCGTCCTTCGCTGACCAGGCCGCGCCGCATGTCGAGAATCTTTGCGCCGACATGCTCGATGCCGACGGGACAGGCCTGCTCGCACGCGCCGCAGGAGAGACATTGAAAGAGGTCCGTCTCGCGGACCCACGCTTTGCCTTGCTCGACTTCGGCGGCTGTCCCGGCGGGGGTTTCCGCGCCGGCCAGCAGGCCCCGCTGGGTTTGCAGAATCACTTCCTTTGGGTCCAACGTCAGGCCGACCACGTTGGCCGGACAGACGTCGGTGCAGCGTCCGCACTCAACACAAGAGTTGACGTCGAGGATGTCTTTGGCCGAGAGGTCTGCGAATGTGAGCATGCCGAAGTCGTCATCATCGTCTCCGCGCAGCGCTCGCATCGCGCTGGTCGTCTCCGATCGAAAGAACACGGCGACCGGGCCGAGTACGAGATGTAGGTGCTTCGAGTTCGGAATGACCACCAGCATCCCCAGCAACGAGAGGGTGTGCAGCCACCAGTTGAACTTCCATACGGTCGTTGCCACGGGGATCGTGCGCCAACCCAAGAGGTAGGTCGCCATCAACACGATGATCAACGCGGCGACGAGCGCCGACGACGGAGAGAGTTCCCCCAAGGCCCGCGGGCGCATGCCGAATCGGCGAATGCTTAACCCGACGATGCCGACCAGCACGGCCGCGGCCCACAGGGCGGCGAAGCTCCCATACCACGATTCGTCAAGGCGGGAGTGGTCGAGTCCCTGGAATCCAACGGTCAAGTGCTCCAGGCTGACCCAGCCGAAGGCGAGGAACCCCCACATCACCAGAGCGTGAAGCACGCCGGTGATCGGCCGGTCCGCGATGACGCGGCTCTGGAGCATCACTTCCGCGAAGGTGCGCCAGAGCCGCTTGGGGATGCGGTCGCGCGGCAACGGCGTACGGGCCGCGGCCATTGGCCGCAGGCGGCGGAAGACTACCAGTGTGAAATAGCCGATGCTCAGCAGAAGCAAGGCTAGAAGTACGATGCGTTCGAGCATGCGGTCGGGGCGGGGAAGCTATCGCGATGATAGCCGAACGCACTGGGGCGGAAACGAGCGGCCAGAGCGGCCGGGTCAGTCGCGA
>JAKZVK010000433.1:0-2809 GCA_047516085.1 Bryobacterales bacterium | reverse complement strand
CGCATCGACGAAATGTTGGGGGCGCTCGAGCCGGGCGACCGCCTGCTGGTCAGCGAGCTGTCGCGGCTCGGCCGCAGCCTCTCTCAGGTGATCCAGATCGTGGAGACCCTGGTCCGGCGCAAGATTCGCTTCATCGCCATCAAGGAGGGGATCGAGTTTGACGGCAAGCAGGACCTGCAGACCAAGGTGATGATCGCCCTGTTCGGATTGTTTGCCGAGGTTGAGCGGGACCTGATCTCGGAACGGACCAAGGAAGGACTCGCCGCCGCGAAGGCCAAGGGGAAGCTGCTCGGCCGGCCCAAGGGGGCCTTGGGAACATCCAGGCTCGACGGCAAGCAGCAAGACATCCGGGCGCTGTTGGGCAAGGATGTCTCCAAGGCCTCCATCGCCAAGATACTGGACGTCTCCCGCTCCGCCCTCTACCACTTCATCCAGACCCGCAAGATCGCTCCCGGCTGACCCCAAAAGGCTCGGACCGCCCTTATGTTGTATTTCAACACGAATGTGGGCGCTACCCTCCTGGGGATCGCATTTCCGCCGACGAGGCTGTCGAACGGGTTCAGAGCGGCGAGCAGGCCCCGCTCTGCCGCCAATGTGGCGGACTGCTCAAACCCGCCACCGTCTCGTTCGGGCAGTCGATGCCGCAAGATGTGCTTCGAAAAGCGGAGGAAGCCTCCGTTTCTTGTGAGGTTTTCCTGGCGGTTGGGTCGTCGCTCGTTGTGCACCCGGCGGCCGGCCTGTCTCTGCTGGCGAAGCGCGCGGGAGCCAAGCTGATCATCATGAATCGAACCGAGACGCCACTTGACGAGATGGCGGATCTCGTAATCAACGATGAGATCGGAAAAGTCTTGCCGGAGTTGGTGGAAACCTCCCCTCCGAGCTAGCTTCGGCTGCGGTCATCCATTTCGAAGCCGGCTCCGACGCGCTGCACAGGCCCGACGGGAGCGCCGGCCCCCATTGCGTTTGCCACGGGCTAGGATATACGTCATGGCTCCGTTCAGGGGGCTTCCTTCGGCTGGCTCCTGTTGCGCTGTTTTCGGATCGCTCGGCACATCATTGCTTGGAAGACCATAATGACCCCTATGCGTTCTCACACCACCCGCGGCCTACTCCGTGTTCGCCTCGCCTTTGCGTTACTGCTTGGCTTCGCCGGATTCGCTCCACCGCCGGCCTACAGCCAGGCCGAGTTCTTTCCACCAGAGAAAACGCCCAGCATGAAAGAGGTTCCCAACATCGTCCTCATCACGGGAGACCATCTGCGCTGGGACCACGTCGCCGCCAACGGCAATCCAGCGATCATCACGCCCCATATGGACCGCCTTGCCAAGGAAGGCACGACCTTCCGTAAGTGCTTTACGGTCGGCGTCGCGTGCAGCCCCAATCGGGCGTCGCTGATGACCGGGCGCTACCCCAACTCGCACGGCATCATCAGCAACGGCGTCCAGATGCCGCTCGATGAGGTGACTCTCACGCACGTGCTGCGTGATGCGGGCTACTACACCGGCCAGATGGGCAAACTGCATTTCTGGCCGCACAAAGACCGCAACCACCGCGAGCCTTATCCGCCCTACGGCTTTCATCAGATGAGGCTTTCCGACGAACCGGGCTGCTATGACGACGCCTTCGGGCGCTGGCTCTGGGCGCAAGGCAAGGATGCGCGCGAGAAAGCCCGCGTCGCAATGCCGGGCGAGCGCAAGGCTCTCGACTACTACACCTTCGAGGGCGAGGACCACACAACGCATGCCTCCTGGGTCGCCACCGAGACGGTCACCTTCATCGAAGACACGCTGCGCCGCCAGCCGGACCGGCCGTTTTTCGTGCATGCCGGGTTTTACGCGCCACACCCGCCCCTGAATCCTCCGGCGTCGGCGCTGGCCCTTTACAAGAACCGCAAGCTTCCGCTTCGCCGCTACCACGCCGACGAAATCTCCTATCTGCCGCCGGTGCTTGCGAGAACGATGAATGACTTGCTCGAAACTCCTGAAGATGTCTGGACGGACTTCCGCAAGCACTTCTACGCCATGGTGACGCACCTCGATGAGAACGTCGGCCGCATCATCGAGGCGCTGGAAAAAGGAGGAGTGCTGGACCGCACCATCTTCGTGCTGACCAGCGACCACGGCGACTACCTCGGCGACCACAATCTGCGTGCCAAGAGCGATCGGCCGTATGAGGGGGCAATGCGCATTCCGCTGATCTTTCGGGGGCCGGGAGTGCCGAAAGGGGTCCAAGTCGACGAGCTCGTGGAAATCCTCGACGTCATGCCGACGTTGCTGGAGCAAACCCAGCTTCCGCTTCCCAAGGGAAACCAGGGAATGTCTTTAAAGAAGACGATGCGTGGGGAACCAGGACGCGAACTGATTTACATGCAAGGCCGCAACAACAAGATCATCCGCACCAAGAGCGCGAAATACACGATTTACCAGAACGGACAAGAGGTCTTGTTTGACCTCGACAAGGACCCCTACGAGTATCGCAACATCGCGCACTTACCCGAAGGCAAGCAACTGCTCGACCAGATGCGCGTGAAGCTGCTGCGAAAGACGATCGAAGCGAGGGACCCGCTGCCGGAAAGAATAAGGCCCTACTGATACACGCGCAAGGCCGGTCCATCGCCGGTATCATGCGCCTGTTTTCCCGCGCCCCTCGCGGGGCTTGAGCCTTCAGGGTTTTCACCCAGGGTTCCGCTTCGCTTCACCTTGGGCTACGATCCGAGGGTAGCGCCCAGAACCGTGCGAATTTATACGCTAAGCCTTTCGCTTCGCACGAGACATAACCCACGAGGTCCTCGAGGATCTCGAAAGGTTGC
>JAKZVK010000432.1:0-6685 GCA_047516085.1 Bryobacterales bacterium | reverse complement strand
CCCGGCGAACGCTCGCTGCCGCTTTCCGCACGTAGGGGCACGGCATGCCGTGCCCGCGGCCCCAGGCATATCGGACGGACCCCACACTCCCTTCATGGAGGCAACCATGGATCTCGATCGACGTGACTTCATCGCAGCCGGCGGCCTGAGTTCGGCCCTGTTCTTCGGCTGCAGCCCGGCCGATTCACGAACCGGCGAAACCTTTCTCACGGCCGACGAGGCCAGCTTCGAAACCGCGCGCGAGGCCTTCCCCTGGTCGAAGCACCAGACCTTCCTCAACAACGCAGGCAGGCATCCCTGCGGCATTCACGCCGTCACGGCCGCGCGGCAGTACCTGGACTTCATCCTCAACGGGCCCGACCAAGGTGGCATGCCCGTCGGCGAGCGTGTTTTCGAGGAGGTAAAGCAGCTCTACGGCCAGCTCGTCAACGCCAAGCCGAGCGAGGTCGTCTTCGTGCAAAGCACGCTCACGGGCGAAAACCTGGTCGCCGCCGGCCTCGGCCTCCATTCAGGCAAGGGCAACGTCGTGATCGACGAGCTGCACTACCACGGCGGGGCCTACATCTACCGAAAGCTCGCCGAGGCAGGCCTGGAATTGCGTGTCATCAAGCAGCGCGACTGGGTCGTGCCGATCGAGGAGTACGAGCGGGCCATCGACGGCGACACCAAGCTCGTCTCGATCACACTGGCGTCGAACATCAACGGCTATCTGGCCGAGTCGAAGGCGATCAGCGACATCGCCCACGCCAACGGCACCTATGTGTATGCGGACGTCGTGCAAGCGGCGGGTTGCATTCCGGTTGACATGCGCGCCATGGGCATCGACTTTGCGTCGGCTTCGACCTACAAGTGGCTGATGGGGCTGCGGGGTCTGGGGCTGTTCTATGTTCGCGAGGAGTTGCAGGGCGACGTGCTCAAGCCGATGATGTTCGGCGACCGCCAGTACGCGAGTTTCGAATACCACCACTTCCCAGGCAGCCCTGCCGGCGACGAGTCCATTAGCTACACGCCCCGGGAAGGAGCGGCCATGTACGAGGTCGGTAACGTCGCGTCGATCGCGATTGGCGCGCAGCGCGAGTCGCTGAAGTACATCCTGAAGCTCGGCGTGGACAACATCCTGGCGCACGCCAAGCCGATGTGTGACCGCTTGATCGAAGAGCTGCCCAAGCTCGGCTATCCCTGCATTACTCCGCCGGGGTCGCCGACGCCCATCACGGCCTTTCTGGTCGACAACCCGGATGAGACCCGCGCGAAGCTCAAGAAGGCGAACGTGGCCGCGAAAGTGAAGTGGCGCCAGATGCGCGTGTCACCATCGGTCTTCAACAACCAGGAAGATATCGAGCGCCTGCTGAGTGCGCTATCCTGAGCCGAATTCACCGTCTCTTTCAACTGAGGTTTGCCATGATGTACGCCCGTGCTCTGATCACGCTGCTGTCTCTCTGTCTCGCAATTCCCTGCGCCGCACAGTTCCCGCAACGCGGCCGCTACGCCAGCGGCTACATGTACAGCTTCTACGTTCCTCCCACAGCCAGCACTCCCTGGCGTCCGGCGTGGTCACCTGATGGGAAGGAGATCGCGTTTTCGATGTCCGGCTCCATCTGGAAGATCAAGGTGGGGGACACGACCGCCTATGAGCTAGCCGCCAATAAGACCTACGACAACGCGCCGGCGTGGTCGCCTGACGGCCGCTGGATCGTCTACACCGCCGAGGACGGCGAAGGCGTAAACCTCATGCTGCTCAACGTCGCCACCGGCGAGAGCACCGCCATCACGACCGGGAACCGGCTGACTGTCGACCCCACATGGTCCCCCGATGGCAAGACGCTCGCCTATACGCGAAATGAGCCGGACACCTATCACATCTATACGCGGACGTTCGAGAACGGGCGCTTCGGCGAGGCACGCCGCATCACCGAGCCCAACAGCTTCGGCCGGCCGCGGCTGTACTTCAGCACGTACGACGACCACATCCAACCCACGTTCTCGCCCGACGGCAAGGAGATCATTCTTGTTTCCAACCGTGGCATCACGTTGGGCTCGGGCGCCATTTGGCGCGTACCCCTCGAACCGGACGCCATGGCGAAGGCTACGCGCATCCTCCGCGAGGAGACGCTCTACCGCACCAAGCCGCAGTGGTCTCACGATGGCAAGCGAATCCTCTACGCGTCGCACCGTGGCAGCGAATATACCAATCTGTATGTCCACCCCGCCCGCGAAGGCGAGCCCTATCAATTGACGCGCGACCCGTGGGATCACTTCGACCCGGCCTGGTCTCATGATGGTGAGTGGATCGCGTACGTGTCGAACCAACACGGCGTCTCGGAGCTTCGCCTGCTCAAGACCTATGGCGGCTCCGACGACCCCATTGAAATCCGGCGTCGCGTCTACCGCAGGCCGATGGGCAAGCTGGAAGTCTTCATCAAAGATATGACCACTGGCGAGCTGACCCCGGCGCGCATCCAGATGAAGGCGTCAGACGGCAAAACCTACGCGCCGCCCACCACCTACCACCGCATCGCCGGCCGCACGTCGAAGGAAGACTTCTACCACGCCGAGGGGCACTTCACTGTCGACGTCCCCCCCGGCGATCTGATCATCGAGGCGGTAAAGGGCATCGAGTACTGGCCCTCCCGCGCGAATCTCTACATTCACCCCAAGGGCGTGACGCAGGCGGTGCTCGAGATGCGCCGCATGGCCAATATGAACGCCCAGGGCTGGTGGAGCGGCAGCGACCACGTCCACATGAACTACGCGGGTAACCTACACAACACTCCGGAGTTCATGAAGTTCGAGGCGGAGGCCGAAGACCTCGATCACATCGGCTGGAAGATCGCCAACAAAGACAACCGCGTCTTCGACACTCATAACTTCAAAGGGCCCATCCACCCCCTTTCCAACAGTGAAACCATGATCTCGATCGGTGAGGAATACCGCCCCGCGTGGTATGGCCACATCAACTTCATTAATCTCACCAAACATTTGATCTCCCCGTTTACGACGGCCTACCAAGACACCGGCATCGACAGCCTGTATCCAAGTAACACCGACATGTTTCGCCTCGCTCGCAAGCAGGGCGCCATCGGCGGCCACGTGCACCCGTTTGGTCGCGAGCCATCGATGAAGTCCGAGTACCGCGTCGCCCAGACATACGCAGTCGATGTGGCTTTGGAATCTTTTGAATACCTCGAGGTGCTCACCAGCGCGAGCCATTACACCAACACGTCGAAGACCTGGCACCGCTCGCTGAACTGTGGCTTCAAGGTGACGGCCTCCGCCGGCGAAGACTCGATCCTCAACCTGATTGCAACGCCGGTCATTGGATCCAGCCGCGTCTACGCCTATCTCGGCGACAAGCTCGAGTGGGGCCGCTGGGTCGATGCGATTCGCAACGGGCAGACCTTCGTCAGCAACGGCCCCCTGATTCAGCTCGAGGTTGATGGAGAGATTCCGGGCGGTGAGATCCACCTGCCCGCCGGCGGCGGCTCGGTCAACGTTCGCGCCACGATGGAGTCGATCGTCCCTCTCGAAACGTTCGAGATCATCCGCAACGGCAAAGTCATCGAATCCATCCCGCTCGACAAAGACAACCAGAAGGCCGTCTTCGAGAAGCGCATCGAGGTGACCGAGAGTGGCTGGTACACGCTCAAGGCGGCCGGCGTCGGCCTGCAGCACCCCATCGACGACTCCTACCCGGTCGCCGAGACGAGCCCGGTTTACGTCTACGTGGGCGACCAGCCGATCCGCTCAAAAGAAGACGCCGAATACTTCATCCAGTGGATTGACGACCTGATCACGCTGTGGAACGGCTACGAATACTGGCGCTCTGACCGCGAGAAGAACCACGTCCTAGGCCAATTCCGCGAAGCCCGCGCCATCTTCGAGCAACGAGCCGCCGAAGCCCGCTAGCTACCGAGCCGTGACCGTAAGGGAGCGGTCCGGCACGAGCCCTCGGGCCACTCCAGGGCATCTAGGACTAGTCACTTTCCCGCGCAAAAACCGATGTGCTTCCGCTAGACCGCTCATTCATCTTGTGGCTCGTAGTCTAGGTATGGCGGTTCGCAGTCGGCGTTCTCCAACTCGTATTGGTGTGCCTCGGCCATACCTTCGAGAGTCGCCTGAAGCTCCTCGTGCGCGGCACTGGTGACACTATCGAGCATGGGGAAAAGACTATCGAGGATGCCACAGAACTCGAAGATGTCAAAGCGGAAATGTGAAGCCAGCGAGGCGGAGCCCTTTGTGTCGATGGGGTACCGGAAGGCGTGCGAACGTGCGTCTATGGCATGAAGCTCGGCCACCGTCTGCTGGAAGTCTTCCAGCGACCGGAAGTGGGGGATGTCCATGTCCCAACCCCATTCGTATGCCTTGAACACCTGTTCCAGGTTACGCCGGAGCACGTCGAGACTGTGGGTCGTCAGAATTCGCTTTCGGTCCACTCCAGTCATCCCCTTGATGCGGAGCATAGGTGCCCCGACCAAGATGACTGCCTTCATATATAGCTCAAGCGCGTGGCGATACAAGAAGACAACGGGATATGTACGGAAGTCCTCCAACATCGAGCCGTGAAGGCCGAAGTGTGGGTTCTGCCGGAGTGCGCTGACCGCATCCTTCGCGACCAAATGGAATGCCTCAGCGAAGTAGCCGAACTCACCCTCGGGATTCTTGTGCCAGTTCAGGACGACCGTGCCATGAGCGCGCCCCTTGTCAACAAAGAGCCGCTTCTTCTTCACGACGCCCTCCATTCCGGTCTCATCTGCTGTCTAGGCAGACTTGGATAGAACCGAACGTTCTGACTTCGAATTGCATCTGGGCTGCACCCCAAGTGTGAGACAGGAAAAATAGGGACACGAGGTTTCCAACACCATCCTTCTCGACCATACTGATACCAGTCGGGGACGCGGTAACTAACGGCCTCGATCGGCAGCGCCCGAAGTGGCTACTTCTTCACCCACTGCTTGTAGAGCGCCCCCACACCCGCCTGCTTGGTATCCCCGGCGTGCACTACCACGCGATACCGGAACCGCAGCGATTCACCGGGTTTCAGCTTGATGCCTCCGTCACGGGAGTCATCCGCGTAGAAGTGATGCTCGCCGAACACGTTGGCCGCGAACAGCCCATAGCTGCGTACGTGCCAGTACGTGGGGTGCTTGGGGTTGGACGGGTGGTCGAAAATCGCCACGCCGAGCGCCTTGCCGTCGATCTTGCCGCTGTAATCGAGCCACGGCGAGCGCGTTCCCCACACCTTGGACTCGCCCGTGCGGCCGTCGGCGGCGGTGATCTTGCCGGTCCGCGGGATGCCCTCGGCGCGCTCGTGCGGCTCCTCGAGCGGCGTCGCCAGGCGGATGGCGAAGGTCCCTTCTTTGGTATCCCTGAAGTGCGCGACCTTTGAGCCGGCTGTTAGTTTGAGATCGAAATCGATCGAGCGGTGCCCGCCGGCGGTGCCAAAGGTCATGGTGCGGTCCTCGACCAGCAGCACCTCGCCCGACGGTCCACGCCACTCGAAGCTGCCTTCGATCCCGTTCCCACCCTTGGTCCGCACCCGCCTGGCCACGACCCGCCCTTTGTGTGGCCGGTCTTGCGAGTCTTCGTTGGCCCAGAAGTCAAAGCCGTTCACGTCGCCGTGAGTAAACCACAAGCCGCGTTGGTGCGGATGGTCGCGCCGCTCGCCCTCGACCATTTCCATCGGGTAGCTGCGGGTAACGATCGTGCCGTCCGCCGCGCGCACGGGATGGAAGTAGGGCTTTGGGGTCTTCGGCCCGTAGTAGAACGTGGTGAAGGGCTTCCCGTCGATGACGACGTCAATCTTGCCGTCGCCCTCCGACAGTTTCACTTGAGCAGGCGCCACGAAGGTGGACACCAAGAGGCAAGCCAAACCAGCGCGGAAAATCATGCTAATAGTGGACCACAATCGAAACGAATTGCCAACACCTATGAGCCCCTATCTAGCCAAGGAACCGTGACGAGCCGCGGACCAACGCAAGCCCCGGCAGGGGCGGTTGAATCGTTCTCTTTCCCTACGCCCGGTGAGTGAAGAGGGCTAAGGACAAGCGGGCTTGGCCGCGTACGCCAAGCGTGGTCTGGGTTGTACGACACAGCCTGCGGCCCTGCCCCAACGTTCCTGCTACATTGTGACGATTGCCCGACAGCCCACCACCGCGGATCCTTGATGTCGGTTGCGGCCGCAACAAGCGGCCGGGCGCCATTGGGATCGACCGCAACCGCGACACTGCCGAGGACGTGATTTGCGACATCGATGGCGGCCGCCTTCCCTTTCGTGATGACGCCTTCGACGAGGTCTCGCTGATCCATGTGATCGAGCACGTGGCCGACGTGATTCGAACCGTCGAAGAAGTGCATCGTATCAGCCGGGCCGGGGGCCGCATCGTGATCGAGACGCCTCACTACACCGACCACAGCTCGTTCTGCGACCCGACACACCGCTGGCATTTGACCTCGTACTCGTTCCGTTACTTCACCGACGAGGGGGGCTTCAGCTACTACAGCCGCCGCCGGCTGCGCGAGCGTCGCATCAAGGTGATCCTACTGCGGTTGTGGCGCTTGCTCGGGTTCGAGTTCGCCGTCAATCACTCGCGGGCGTTTCGGTCGTTCTGGGAGTATTACCTGTCGTTCGTGATCCGCGGCAAGGTGATCCAGTTCGAGTTTGAAGTCATCAAGTAAGACGACCGGC
>JAKZVK010000431.1:0-4741 GCA_047516085.1 Bryobacterales bacterium | reverse complement strand
GCGCTTCGCCAACTCGTGCTTCGCCCAGCAATGCACCTGCTCGTAGAGCGGCCGCAAATCGGTCTGGAACTGCTCCATAAGCTTCATCATCTCGTCGACCGGCATGCCGTAGTCGGCGACTTGCAGCGCGAAGAATGAGCTAAAGCCCATCTCTTGCGCCAGCTCGTTGCGCAGCCGGCGCAGCTCGATGAGGCCGGGCTTGAGCGCGGGGCCCGACTGCTTGGAGACCTCCCAGATATGCCGGCGCTCGGCGTCGTCGCGCGAGTCCCGCAGGACGTTGTCGATCTGGTTGGGATTGAGGGTCTTGGCGCAGCTCTCGCCGCGTTTGTCGGCACAGAACTCGAATGCGTCGAGGATGGCGCTCTGCTTGGCCTCCTGCGCAACACGCGCCTCGACCAACTCCGGGACCGTGCCCGGATACTCGGCGGCCGAGAGCAGGATCTTCTCGAGCTGGCGGGCGGTGAGGTCGTCGATCTGGTCCTTCTGATCGAGCAGGCCGCGGACGGTGTCAATAACCCAGCGGCTGCCGGAGAACGCCGCGAGGGCTTTCTCGGCGCCGATGCGTTCGCCGACGTGCTGGTCGGTCACGTCGGTCGCGGACTTCCAGTAGGCCTCCGACGTGATGGCGTAGATCTTCTGTCCCACGCCGTCGTAGATCGCAAGGAACTCGTCGGCGCGTTGCTGGGGGCCGGGTCCGACGGGCCCGCAAGAGAGAGAGACGGCCAGAGCCGCGGCGAGCCATCCCACGAGCATCGATGTGCGCGTCATGAGTGAACATTGTAGTGCTTCGCGGCGGGCTATTTCCGGCGCAGTTTCGGGTGTGACTGGGTTACCAACGCCCGGGGCCGGCTGCTTGCTCGTGGCGATAAGTACTGACGAAGAGCCTTTCGCCGTCGGTCGAGATGGAGATCGTCCCTTCGCGGTCGGTGCGAAGGACCCGCGCACCGTTCTGCTCGAGACGCTTGACGACGGACGGGTGCGGATGTCCGAAGGGGCTGCGGAAGCCGGCGGAGATCACGGCGAACGTGGGACGGACCCGTTCGAGGAATGGCTGGTGCGAAGACGTCTTGCTGCCGTGGTGGGCGACCTTGAGCACGGCGGCTCCCGAGAGGACGTTGCGCTCGAGCAGATGCGACTCGGCGCGCTCTTCGATGTCTCCGGTCAGCAGAAAGCTATGCCGCCCGTAGCGGGCGCGCAGAACCAATGATTGGTCATTGCGCGACCACTTGCGCGCCGGGGCCGGGGCCGGTCCGAGCACCTCGATGTCCACTTGGCCGAGTTGTTTCACCTCGCCTTGGCGCAGCGTGACCAAGGGCACGCCGCGGCTTCGAAGCAACGGGCGGATGGAGGCGTAGTCTTCGACCGAAGGGTCGGCCGCAACCCACATCTCACCGACCTCGAAGTTTCGCAGCAGAGCCGGGACGCCGGCGAAGTGGTCGGCGTCAAGGTGGGAGACCGCCAACACGTCAAGCCGCCGGAGCGAGCGCGACCAGAGATACGGCGATACGACCGTCTCGCCGATGTCGAGCGTTCGGCGGATCCGGCCGCCGAAATCGGGCAGGCCGCCGCCATCAACCAGCACGGTGCGTCCGTCGGGCAGGGCAAGGAAGAGCGATTCGCCTTGGCCGACGTCGAGGACGGTGAGCTCGAGCCGGCCCGACGTGAGCTGCGGCGGAAAGGGGTGCGCGATGAGCAGAGCGAGCGAGGCTGTAGTGGCAGCCGTGGCGGTCCATGACCATAGGCGCCTGCGTCCGAAAGAGAGCGCCCAGGCGAACAGGCAGATCCCAAAGAGCACGCCCAGCCACAGCGGCGGGGACGGCACGCGCAGATCGACCGGCAGGTTCTTGGCGTGCCACGCCACTACGTCGCCGATGGTCTCCGCAACGTAGAGCGATGCGGAGGCGAGAGGTGTCCACCCGGTCGCGAGCGCCAGCAGCCCGAGCGGCACCAACACGAGCAGGAGAGGCATCACGAAGAGGTTCGCCGAGACGCCACCCCACGAGACGCGATGGAAGTGAACGGCCATCGGTAACGCCAAGCCCACTTGGATGATCAGCGAGACAATGCACAACGCAACCACCCAGATGACGACTCTCAGAAATCCCGTGACGGCGAACGACAACAGCCCTCGCGGCAGGCGCATCACGGTGCTCAGCGGTTCAAGCCACATCCGCAGCGACACGCGCACCTCGGTTACGCGAGTGGGCAGGTGCAAGTCGCGGTCGAGGTTCCACAGGTCTCGCAGCGCGCGGCGGTAGGGGTCGACGCCGGCTTCAAGCAGGGGTACGGCGATGCCGGCGATCAAAGCCACGGCCAAGAACGACATTTGGAAGCCCGCGTCGAACAGCAGGTCGGGATCGAAGATGAGAAAGCCGAGCGCGGTCGCGGCGATCACGTTCAACGCGCGGCGTTGGCGGTACAGCAGACCCGCGGCGAGGTACGCGCTGAGCATCCAGGCGGCGCGGGAAACCGGCAGGCTCGCCCCAACGAGATCGGCGTAGGCGGCGACGGCGAGCGCCGCGACCACTGCCCGCGCAACCGGTGGCACGAGCGCCAGTCGCAGGGCGAACGTGATCACCAGCGCCAACACGCCCACGTGCAGCCCCGAGATGACCAGCGCATGGTAGGAACCGGTGCGCTGGAAGTCGGTGGTCGTGTCGCCGTCGAGCGTGCTGCGGTCGCCGAGTAGCATGGCGCGCAGGATTGCGGCCGGCTGCGAGTCGCCGGCTTGGGCTTGCGACAACAAGGCGTCGAGGCGCTTGCCGGTGGCGGTGCGGACTTGCCAGATCCAAGACTGCCACCTGTTTCCTCCTTGGTCGCCAAGTTGGTGGATGGGCGCGCGCGACCGAACCGAGGCCGTCATGTGGATGCCGCGCTTGTTCAGGTACGCGACGCGGTCGAAGCTGCCGGGGTTATTGAAGTTGCGCAGCTCGCGCAGGCGCGCCAGCAGTTCCACGCGCCGGCCGTAGGGCAACTCGAGCGGCGGATCGTCCGGCCCGCGATAGACGTTGAGGCGGACGCCGCCTCGCGCCGGGGTGTTCGCAAAGACCGACTCGACCTCGAGTACAAAGCGATCGGCGGTGTCGAGCGCCTCGGTGGGCTCGCGCACGAAGCCGCGCAGGCGGACGGGGTCGTTGAGGTCGGCGGCGGCCGACTGCACGACGCTAGTGATGAGAAGGGGGTCTGGCGGCGGCGGGCGCGAGCCGAGCATCGCGCCCACGATCAGGAACCCCGCTAGACAGGCGACAGCACCGGGGCGCACGGCGTTCTTGTGGAGGCCGACCCAGGCGAGCAGTCCCAACAGCAGAGTGGAAAGCAGCGTTTCCTGGAAAGAGAAGAAGGCGAATTGCGCGGCTACGATACCCAGCGCCAGGGCCGCCAGCGGCGCAACCAGCGGGTGTCTTACCCCAAGGTTGAACTCCATCTTAGCGGACCGGAGATGGAGAGGTAGGTGGTTGAAGGGCGGGAAACAAAATCTTGGAAACGTTGTGACTGACCGTTACGTCTTGCCGGTCCTGTTGAGTCGGCGCAAGTGGCGTCCCGGGCAATCAGATTGAGGCTAAGAATTCCTTCGCCGCAAGTCCGGCGCGAGCGACCAACGTACGGAGGGTTCCACGAGCCACTTGGGAGTGGTTCGGAACGGACAGCGTCGCCATGTGGCCGGGTTTTGTCAGGATGATATGACTGCCACGACGACGTGCGACCCGCCGACCGTGCCGTTCGAAAGCCTTGACGACTTGGGCAGGTCGAAGGATCGGAAGGGCGGGCACTAGACCGCGACTTCAATTTCTCGCGTCTTGAGCGTAAGAGGCAGTCCCTGCTCCCGGCGTACCGCCAGGCAGTCACGAATCGCATCGTGTAGGTTAAGTTCGGCTTCCGCCTCGGTGGGCCCCTGGCTCACGCAACCGGGTATTGCGGGGCACTCGGCAATGAAGACGCCGTCTTCGTCCTGAAAGATCGTGACCGGCAGCTTCATCGGTTCCTCTTTCTAGTATGAGTGGCGCATGATCGGACAGCAACTCGCGACATGTGATCCCGGGCACGGAAAATGGTCGTGTTGGTCCAGCGATCAGTCCGCACCGGTCGTTTCCGGTATCACGTACGCTCGCAAGTGGCGCTAAACACGAGGGAAGAGAAAGCGTTGCACGATGACGACCAGCGTGTGGGTGACGTTCGAGGCTACGACGCTGCGGCGGTGTGCGTAGGCCGTGCCGCAGAACCAGCCGAGTACGGCTGCGACCGCCACCCACCGCCAATTGGGGAAACCTCGGGTGATGTGCACCAAGCCGAACAGAAGGCTCGCCAGGAAATTTGCCAACAGAGGCCGCTTGAGCGACCCCGTCAGCAAGTTCTGAATGATCCCGCGAAAGAACAGCTCTTCAGAGAGACCGACCGTGGCGTAGAACGCCAGCGTATTCCCGGCGACCTCGAAGGGATAGGTCCAGGAATCCACCGGCTCCGGCGACCAATGGGCGAAACCGATTCCTACGGCCAGCGACAGCCCGATAGGGAGAAAGAAGAGGAACTGCCGCACGCCCACCACGAGTTCGTCGCGCGAGAAAGCGAACTGGAAGTTCGTACCCTTGAGGCCCCGAAGCGAGAGGTAGGCCGTGACACCGAGTGGCATCAGCATGAGGCGGCCCAGCGAGTCTAGGGTCGGGATCGCATCGTGGGGGCTGCGATAGATGTCCTGAAACATCGTGCTCAGACCGCTCACCATCGGGTAGGCAAGCAGCGCCAG
>JAKZVK010000430.1:0-2640 GCA_047516085.1 Bryobacterales bacterium | reverse complement strand
AAGCTGGAAGTAGGGGTGGTACCCGACCGACAGAGGCATCGTCTGCGCCCCGTCGTTCCGGATGCTTGTCCGCACTTCGAGGGCCCCCGCACGCAGCAGGTACGTCATCTCGATCGTGTGCGCGAAGGGGAACTGCGCCATCAAGTCAGCGTGTTGTGAGAAACGCAGCCGGCTGACTGCGCGGGCGCCCCTCTCATCGGCATCCAGCGAGACCACTTCCCAGTGGGAGGCGTACAGCAGCAATCCATGGATCGGGAACTGGTTGCCGTCCCGCCGGATGTTGCCGAGCTTGTCGTTGAACCGATAGTACTGCCCATTGGCGTAGAAGCCCTCGCCGTCCACCCGGTTGGCCCACGGCGCCAGGAACGGGTTGCCGCACAACTTGGGATTGGCGGCAAAGGCGGCCACCGACTCATAGGGAAACCAGAAGACGTTCTTTCCCTTCACCTTCATCTCATAGGCGTTGTTGCCTACCGACGGGGCGATCGAGACGGCCGTATCGTGTTGATGATCCGTGAGTTGGACGATGGAGACGCCGTCCACGGCGGCTTTGCGGGCTGAGTAGTTCTGCGCATGGGCGGGCATGAGAGTCAAGCCGGCGAGAAGGGCCGTTGTGAGAAAGACGTTCATTCTTCGGGGATTTCCTGCAGCTCGGTTCCGTCTTGACAACACATGCAGCGGCCGGGCTCGTGCTGGTAGATGTTGCAGATGACGCAGTAGTAAACGACACGGAACAGCTTGCCGGCTTTGACCGTGAACAGCTTGTGGATGCGCAGCACGCCGTCGGCGCCGCGCAAGCCTTCGAGTTGCCACAGGCGTCCGGCGAGCCGTGGGTCGAAGATTTGGCCGACCGAGAACTCGTCGCCCAAGACCCGATGCTTGCTGCCGTCGGCGGCCACGAAGACGAAGGGTTCATCTTTTGGCGGCGGCGATGTGATGCTTGCGTCCGAGCGGCCCCGTACGACCGCGTCCCCAGGCGACACGTCTCCAGCCACGGCGCTTCCGCTGAGGAGAAGCGCCAACGCAAGCAGCTTGGGAATCGAAGTCATCGCCGGAGGAAAGGCCTACGCGGAAATTCGAGTATAGCGCTTGCTCTGGGAGCTAAACACTCGGGTCGGTTTACGAGCCGTGGGCGGCTAGGCACTCTCGGGGCTGGGAGAAAAGCGCCCCGTCAACCGATCTACAATAGGGCCCAGCGCCGCTCGGCCACGCTCGTACGCCAGCGCGTATTGGTGCTTCTTCTCATTGCGGGTCAGGCTGCGGCCGAAACGTAGTAGATGGTCGAGCCCCATGCCCACAACGTAGGTTCCGGCGAACGATACCAGGCCCTTTGATACCAAGCCTCCGCCCGCGGGAATCTTCGACACCAACTCACGCGCGACGGCTCGCCAGCCGAACGCGGCTCCGATGATGGAGGCGATCTGGCCGCTCTGCTCCGAGTAGCCGATCTGGCTGTCGCTCGCCGCGGCGATCAGGAACGCCATGCGAACCTGGTTCATCGTGAGCACCGCTGTGTCCGAGGCGAACTCGCCCACAGCCCAGGGCAGACTGATCAGGCTGGGCACCACGTTGGGAAGCGCGGTCGCCACCGTGAAGTAGGCGTTCTCCTTGCTAATCTTCCAGATCACTCGTCGAATGACAGGTTCGCGAAAGGGCAGGAACCGACGCGCCAAGGGCATCCAACGGTCTTCGTGATCCTCCAGGATGGCCGGGATCACCGTTGCCGGCTCATACGGATCGAACTGATGAAAATGAGAGGGGTGAGGGATGCCCGGCTCGGACAAGCCGAACTGGCATCGCCCGAAGTCCTCGTCTCTCGTAACCCGAACGACGCTGCGGTAGGCCTGCTGCGCTTTGGCCTCCGACGTCTCCGGCGGAATCAGAAACGAGATGATGCGCGAGTAGGCCGCGTCATCCGCCGCGAGAATGCCGGCGGTCAGCGGCTGGTCGGCCAGCTCACGGACATCGTTGGGATTCAGGTTGCGGAGAGCCGACCCGATCTCGCGAATGATCTTCGGTGCCAAACCTCTATTGTACCGGCTGGCAAGCCATTAGATCGTGTTTCATCGTACATTCCCGCAGGATCAGGACCGCTCGTAGGCCAACCTAAGCGCCCAACCCGAAGGGCGCGCCAGCATAGCCGCCTTAACCACTCGAGCCAGCGGACGGGCTAACCCGACTTTCGCAATTCGGGGGTGGGAGAAGGGGTAAGTGGCTTGCTTTCAACACCGGCACCGAAAAGGTCGGCACTACAGCCCGGCGTTTGCCTGTGCCTGGACCTGGGGCGGCGATTGGCCCGGCAACCGCAGTCCCAGTCGGCTCAGCAATAACGCCACGTCCGCTTCCGGCTCGGTATAGCGGCTCAGTACAATCTCTCGCCCGTCCGTGGTCGGCAGATGCACGTCAATCATCGCGATCCCCGCAAGCTTCTCCAGGATCGCCCGCACCGTTAGCCCGCCGGCATGACGGCGTGCCAGGTTCCGCAACGTCGCGTGTAAACAGTACGCCAAAAAGCTTACAAAGATGTGCGCCTCGATGCGGGCGTCCGTCTGGTGGTAAATCGGACGCATCGCCAGGTCACCTTTGAGATCCTTGAAAGCTTGCTCGATGCGCGTCAACAACAAATAGTTTTCCCATGCC
>JAKZVK010000429.1:0-2515 GCA_047516085.1 Bryobacterales bacterium | reverse complement strand
AGCTTTCGCCGACGACCTTTATCTCGTCGCCGTCGCGCTTGTACACGTAGGTGTGCGTTACCACGATGCTCGCGCGGTCGGGGCGGTTGCGGTCGGCGGTCGAGTGGAACTCGCCGGAGAGGAACAGGGAGCCGAGGTTGTCCTCGAGCACAACCGTCCCCGCCCGCTTGTTCGTGACCGTCACCGTTCCCGAGATCTGGTCGACGATGGTCTGCTGCGACGGCGGCTCGCCGTAGGACTTCACGATGGTTTCGAGATGCGGCGCCGGCAGGAATTGCGGCGGTGACAGCTTCGCCTCGGGCACCAGCGGCAGAACGATCCGTGAGGCGTACCGCCCGCCTCGATGCACGCGGTTGGTTGCCTCATAGGGCGTGGGCCAGAGGTTCGGGAAGTCGGCGCCCGCGACCGCCAGCCGCAGCCGGTGTCCTTTCTTGACGACCCACCCGGTGGGAAACATCGGAATGTCTAGCTCATAGATCTCGCCCGGGACCATCGGCTTGGGCTTCTTGAGCGCTTCGGCGAGCACGCCTCGGCGGGTGCCGTTTAGCGAGCCGTCCACGATCAGGGCCGACGAGCCATCCTCGGCAACCTCGGCGATCTTGGCGACAAACGTCGCAACCTTGGCCGACGAGGAGCCGTGCAGGATCACCTTCGGCCACCCGAGGATACGTAGGTCCTCCTCGAGAGGCTCGGTCGTATAGGTGAGCGAGAGCGCCTCGTCGGGACGCTGATCGTCGGGAAGGTAGAAGCTCATTCCGCCAGCCGACCAGTAGCCGTTAGCGGTTCCGACGGTGGGGATGTACTCGAACTCGTCCGCTCCTTCGTCCGTCTGGGCGTCGCGCGTTAAGCGCCCCTCGGCCGCCAGATAGAACGTCAGCTCGGTGGTTTCCGCGGGAGTGATGTCGTTGTCATTACGCCAGTGGCCCGGCGTGATGTTGAGCGTGCGGTCGGGCTTCGCGTAGCGCTGCATGTAGACCTGCACGGGTGGCTCGTCCATGAAGCCCGTGTCCTCGCCGCGCAGGTAGTGGGCGAAGAAGCGCGCCATCTCGTTGAGGTGATCGATGCGCGGCCCCGGCACGGACTGGTGGGGACGCTGATGCACCCACGGCCCCATCAACATCTTCTTGGGCGTTCGGACGTTCTGGAAAACGCGCATCATGGCGTTGGCGTAGCCGTCGCGCCAACCGGCGATGACGAACACGGGACACTGAATACGATCGTAGCCGGGCCGCAGCGAGGCGCCGTGCCAGTAAGGGTTGTCGAGCTGATTGCGGAGCCACTTGATCAGGTAGGGCTCGTTCTTCTCGAGGCGCTCGCGCCAGATTTCGGCCCAGCGCGGACCGGCCAGCTCGGGCAGTGGTGGTACGGCGTTCATACCCACCATCGAGCCGCCGTACGTGCCCACGTCGTAATACATGCGCATGTTGCCGCCGCGGGTGTAGTGGCAGTCGTCGGTGTAGCGGTAGTCGGTGGCGTACATTGGTGCAATGGCCTTGAGAGAAGGCGGGCGGTTCATCGCCACCTGAATCGACGTGAACCCGCCGTAGGAGGTGCCGAACATGCCTACGTTGCCGTTCGAATACGGTTGGCGCGCGAGCCACTCGACGGCGTCGTAACCGTCCTCCTGCTCCTGCGGGACGTACTCGTCGGTGTTGACGCCGTCGGACCCGCCCGTGCCGCGCACGTCGAGGCGCACGCCGATGAAGCCGCGCTCCGCCAGGTACCAGTGTTGGTTGTGCCCGCCGCGCGAAACGTCGTCCTTGCGGTAGGGGTGGTACTCGATCAGGATGGGGAAGCGCCCCTCGGCGTCTGGCCGGATGAGGTCGGCGGAAAGGTGCTTCCCGTCGCGCATCGGGATGCGGACGTTGCGCTCGATGCGGACTTTGTACTCAGGCTCCATTAGCACCGGCTCAGCGCCGGAGGCGGGGTTGATCGTGACAATCGTATAGGAAAGCCATAAGGGCAGCCCCAGGGAAAGCCATCCGGGGAGCCAAAGAGCGGTCGCAACCAGCCGAAGTCGTCTCATAACGGCATCGACGATAGCAAGACGCTTCCTGTCTGGCAAGAAGGTCCGTTTATGGCGGGGACACGCAGATTCTTCGCCGCAGGCTCTTGGCGTGGCGATCCGCCTCGGCTATCGTAGGTGGATTGACTCTGCCACCGCCGACGAGGAGGCAATCAGGAGGCCTTCCACTGGAAGCCTCCTCTTCCCCTCGCCCAAGCCGCGGCGATGCGTCTATTGACTCCCGCATAATATAGAGTAACCTTTGGAGGGTTCTCTCGTCTTTCTAGATAGGGGGAACCCAAGAGGGGTAAGACGAGATTTCGATGCTCTGGAAAAACGACGGATGGATGCGGTACGGCTGGTGGTGGAAGAAGGTTGGAGTCAGGGCGCGGCAGCGCGGCGGGTGAAAGCGGCGCCACAGAGCGTGAGCCGTTGGGTGGGCGCGTATCGCCAGCGCGGCGAAGCCGGGTTGCGACAGGCCGGCCGTGCCGGACGCAAGCCGCGGCTAGA
>JAKZVK010000428.1:0-3260 GCA_047516085.1 Bryobacterales bacterium | reverse complement strand
CGTGGCCGCGCGGCGCAATGCCCGACCCCGCCGGTAAATTGTGAGAGCGGTCGCGTACGGGCGCGTGCCGGTGGTGTGGCCGGACGTTCGCGACGGCCACGACTCAGCGGCGATACTGCACGGCTCCATGCCGTGACGCGGCGCGGCGCGAGCGAAGCAAGGCGTGGGCGTCGCGAACGCCGGAAGCAACCCGGCGCTATCGGGCGAATGCGTCGCCTGCGGCGCGCCTGCACGACAACCGATTACGGTTACGGCGGCGGCGCGCCGATCGGCCCTGGATCACACGCGACGCGGCCGGTCGACGCGTGTGTGTCGGCGGCTCCCGTACGAGCGTGCGGCTCACGGATGATCTGTGGACCTGGGTGCTTGCGACGTGTGCGCGCCGCGGCTGCACGCGGGCGCAACTGGTACGCGCGGCAATCGCATACGACCAAACGGGTCGCGTCGTGTTCATCACGCCGCTACGGGTGCGCGACCGGGGCGTGGCTCGGCAGGACAATCGCCCGGTCACGATCCGTCTGACCGCGAGTCTCCGGCTGTACCTCGCGGGCAAGACGCGCCGTCGGGGGCATCAAGCGCGCGCCGTCCGAAGGATGTTGTGGGCGTTACGAGCGGCCGTCGACCCGCCCGTGGGCGCGTAAGGCGAAACTAAGGCGAACGAATTACATATACCGGATATGCAGTCGTGCCCTGTCTCGTAGCGCCCACTAGATGTTGCGTACTGAGCGGTCCGTGTGGTACAAACGAATGGCCGGCCGAGAAAGACGGCCGACCATAGTCAAAGCTGTGAGCGAGACAGGCAATGACGGATCAAGATCGTATCACACGCGGTCCCCCGCCTGAGCCAAAAAAGTCCAGACCACAGCGTTGACCCTGACAGCTGGGCGGGCAACCGACGCGAGCAGCTGATCGGGTGAGTTCCAGTCTCGGAAAACGTGCTGGAGCAAGTGACCGAAGGCAGCGGCTTGTAGTTGGGTGTCCCGTGCAGCGGGATCGACATGCTGCCCATCGTCCCTGCGTTTGAGCGCTGTCACGCAGCGGGGGCGTGCGCGAAAGGGCCGGCTCCGTCGGGCTTAAGCGCAGAGGTTTCCCTGGGAGAGCGAACGGGTTATCAAGACCAACCCGCTTGAACTTTTCTCCTGGGCAACCTCTGCCCGTGAACCCCACCATCGAGCTTTTAAGAAGACGTACAAACTAAACAAACAAGTACGTACGTGACAGTACAGGGAGTGAGCTAAAGGGCGAAGGTCGGTACGGGCTTTTCGGGCTGTTTGGGTGAGGGCGGTTAGCCCGCACCCAACCAGCGGAGGTAGACAGGTACGACCCGTCAATTAGGGGGATCCGGTATCTCTAAAAAATTGAGCCGCGGCGAAACGGCGGGGGGGCCAGAGTGAGGCCGAAGATAGGCGAACCGGGATATTTGACAAAGAGCCGCGCGAAGCGCGATCGGCGCGGCATGGAAAAGCGCTTCGATAGACTGACGGCGTTACTGAGGCAACCGCCCGGCGACGTTCGAGATCGCAGGATCTCGGCCGTCTTAGCAAAGCTACTTCGCGACGGTGAACCGGTTAGGTGGACACGGGCTGATGGCCTACCTTTTACTGCGCATCCCGTGGCCAGTCATCGGTGCCGGCGCTGAGCGGCCCTAGGGGAGCTGCCGCTCCAGCTTATACTCACCCCGCCAGAACAAACTGCGCGTGGCCCGACAGTCGGGTCGCCCGCCGCATAGGGAGATCGATCGATCCATGCGGATCCAACACATCATCGTCGGCCTGGCTCTGTGTATCACTGCCGCGTGTGGCGGTGGTAATTCATCGCCAACCGCGCCCACGCCGACCACGCCTACGCCGCCGCCCGCGCCTCAAATTGTCCAGGTAGCCGGACTTTGGGGCTACACCGCAATCCTGACCGACTCAACCGGTGGCGGGTGCCTAAGTGGATTTTTTCGATCTCAAATCGGCACAACTGACACCGGAACCGTGCAGGTCATGCAACAGGGCTCATCCCTTGAAGCCATCGTTACAAGCGATTCAACTGGAACAAGTACTCGGTACGCTGGGACCGCCGGAAGCTCATCGGTTGCTTTAAATGCGGTTGCTGCTGACGCTGCGGTCATCACTGGAATAGAGTGCCCTTCAGGCGAGCTGCGCGATCTCATAATGGTATCCGAAGGGATCAATGGCACCGTTAGCGGTTCCACCATAATCGGCACGCAGGCAGAAACGATCAACGTGGTTGAGACTGGAACAGGTGCCGCCGCTGGTGTTCTTACGTTGAACTCTTCGTTCGTAGCGACGCGACGGTGACCAGCCTTTCACAAGTTTCACCATGCCCGGAGCGCGGCCCATAGCGACGCGGTGATTTGATTCATCATCCCGGCTAGGAACGAGGCGACGACCGCCACGATCAGCCCCCAAGTCCAGAACACGTACACGAGCGAGGACCGGAGGCGCTTCACGTCCTGCCGGAACTCCTTCACGTCCTCCCGCGCCGCGATCCGCTCGGCGCGTTCGTTCTGAATCGCGTAGGTCAGCGTGTCGAAGTTTCCTTCCTCTGCCTTTTAATTGCAGTTGGACCTGGAACTACGTTCAGAGTGACACCCTTAAAGCGATCTACTGGCTCAATGGTGACCGTCATCGTTTGGCGCTGGTGCAGCTTCCAAGCTGACTGGGCCAGCAACCTATTGAAACTAGAGAATAAGCGCCGTAAGTCATTAAGCGGTGGGCGGCTGGTACGCCCTTCCGTGGAGGATGCAACGAACGATTCGGACAACGGGGGCCGCCTTCGCGCCGCGGCCGACTCATGGCCTTAGGGTCGGGCGGGCCGGAACCATGAGCTACTAGAGCCCGCTATTGAGGTCGTCGGCGTGTCGAGCGAGCCGCAAGCGAGCGGGCCGCTGGTCAAGCACTCGATGTCCGTCGAGGTCACCGTCTCGCACGCGACCGAAGACGGCGCGGACGAACGGCTCGACAGCATCGTCGCGGCCATACGTGTCCGTCTACAGGCCGCGGAGGTCGAGACCAACCCGATCTCGCTGGTCGTTGGGGCTGACGAATGAATAGGGGACCCTCCGCGCGCCAGAAAACCCCAGGGACCGGGGGGTGGGTAGGGTGACGCGCGTTTGTCACGTTATCCAAAGCGTGACCAGGTGATTTTCATGGGTCGCAAGAGAATTTACGCATCGGCGGCGGCGCGCCAGAGGGCGAAACGGGCAAGGGACCGCGCGGGCGCGGCGCATCGGCTCGACTCGCCGACCCCGG
>JAKZVK010000427.1:0-2644 GCA_047516085.1 Bryobacterales bacterium | reverse complement strand
CCACGGGCCGGCGATCGTCTCGGGCACGGGCGCGCCGTTGAGCTCGCTGATGTCGCCGAACGCCAGGCGGCTCAAGTCGCCCGAGCCCTGCCGCAGGACGTGGCTGTAGAGGGAGCGCAGCATCCCGTCACGCCGTAGCTCGTCGCCCTCGAGCACGGCTTTGTGGAAGCGCGCGGCCTGCTGGCGCATGTTGTCACGGTGGCCGCTCTTGATGGCCTCGCGGTCCTGCTCGCGCTTGACGCGGACGATCCACGAGGAATAGAGTTAGCGGACGTTGTCGTCCATCACGTTGTAGTAGGCCTCGATGAAGTTGCGGCGCACCCAGGGATGCGCTTCGCGTCCGAGGCCGTTGACCAGGGCGATCTCGATCTCTTTCTTGTGCTCGACGTCGCGGTCCCAGAACCACCATTGGTAGAGGCCTTGCAGCGCCTGCATCTGTACGGCGGGGACGGGCTCGTGCCAGGCCATGCGCACGAGCTCGCGGCCGAGCTTCCAGTCTTCGGAGATGTATTTGAAATGCTGGTTGAAGATGCGCGCGGCGCCCCAGCGGGCTCGGGAGTTCTCAGAGCGCAGGGCGCGACGGATGGCGGCCACCGATTGCGCGCGCGCCTCGGGCTTGCGGGAGGCGATTTGGCGCAGCGCCCAGGCGGCGGCGCGTTGGACGATCTTGCTGGGGTCGCCGAGGCGGCGTGCCAGCGGGTCGATCGCGCCCGTGTCGGCAAAGCGTCCCAAGGCCACCGCTGCCTGGTAGCGCACGAGAACGTGCTTGGAATCGAGCAGATCGCGGATGGCGGCGGCGGTGTCGTCGGAGGGACGGTCCCAATGGCGGTCGAGCCCTTGTAGCGTGGCGAGTACGTTCTGCCCATTGAGGCTTGACGGGAAGCGCAATGGCGGTGCGGGGAAGCCGACGTTCCAGCCTTTGGTGCCGTGCGCGGCGTTCGGCCCAGGGTAGAGCGTCGACAGGGCCATGATGGCGTACTGCGTGTCGCGGAACGGCGTGTCGAAGTTCTTGTATTCGGGCGAGCCCTGCCAGGCGCCGCTCGACGTCTGCCGGCTGAGGCACAGCTCGACCGCCTTGCGGAGGCGTGGGTCGTTTAGCGTGACACCGGCGCGGGCCAGCGCGTAGATCGCGTGGTAGGTCTGGAACTCGGAGCTGCGCGGGCCCTCCTGGCCGGGACGGTGCGGGATCTTCTTGCGCTTGATGCGCTTCTTCCCGAGGTCGTACTCGATGATCTCCATGCCAAAGGGCATGGCCCAACTGCCGTCCTTCTTTTGGTAGCTGAAGATCTTCTCGACGTTGGCGTCGATCTTGGCACGATGTTTCTTCGGGCCGAAGTGCGTCAGGGCGATGGTCTGCCAGGCGAGATCGAGCATGTCATTGGGTTCGCCGGTGAGGACGGCCTGCTCGGTCTGTCGACGGAGCCCCGAGTATTTCGCGTCGCCGGTACGGCGGTGGGAGTCTTTGAACAGAACGCCGCTGTGATAGGCGACCTCGAAGCCCGAGATGCGCGGCAGGTTACCGTTCGATTCGTCGTCGGGCTCTTTCATGCCGGCCCAGTACATCTCGAGGTACTCGCCGATGCCGCGGTAGAGCTCGTCGCGGCGCTCGCCGGAGATCGAGCGGTCGAACTTGTCGACGATGTAGGCCAACCGGCTGAGAACGTTGCCCGGCGCGTGGATCATGCGCGCCCACGAGGCGTCGGTCTTGCCGTAGAGCGGCCGCGGGTTGTTCGAGAGTCGCTCGATCAGGAATTGCAGGCTCGTCCTGGCGCGAACCGGGTAGCCATTCTCGAAAGCGATCATCTCAGATCGCGTCGAGAAATGGGTCGGGTGGCAGGCGATGCACAGGCGCGTCTCTTGGACGGGGTTGGTCGTGCGAAGGGCGACGTAGCCGTTGCGCGGGACGTTGGCGTGCCAGCTATCGCCCTTGCGGACGATGTAGTCCATGGCGGTGCGGATCGCCTGTTTCGGATCGTCGTAGGGCGGCACCGGGTAGGTCTCGGTTTGAAGCTGGTAGGCGGGATGGTTGCCCATCACGCGCAGGTAGTAGGTGCCGGGCTTGATGACGCGCGCGATGAATTTGTAGAGCCCGTGGAGCACGGTTGATTTTTCGGGCTCGAAGCGCTCGAGACCTCGGGTGTACTCGACCGGCTCGCCGTCTCGGAGCGTGAAGAGGGCGACGTCGACCGGCACGTCGCGGTCGAGAATGTCGAGGTTGATGTGGAGGAGCTTTTCGTCGGGGCCCGGGTAGTCGAAGCGGTACCAGTGAACGCCGTCGAGCATCTGCGCGAAGGTCTCTTGGGCGCTGCCTACTGACGGGATGTAGGGGCGGTCATCGGCGGCGGCGTAGACGGTTGTATCCGGATTGATCGGCTGCGCCGTCTTCCAGGTGGAGTTGCCTGCCGCGGCTAGGTGGACATCCGCCGTGGGTTCGACCGGCATCTCGGTGAGCTGGACTTGTAACCGCACCGCGGTGCGAAGGCTCTTTCCGGTGAGCGAGACCGTCGCTTCGCCCGACGCGCGGGGCTGGAGGGTCAGGTAGAAGTCCGAGTCACCGGCGTGCAGAGACTTGGTGAGGGTATGTCCGGATGGGCCTCGGTAGGCCACGGTGACGGTGTCGCCCTCGTCGAACTCGGCGAGATCC
>JAKZVK010000426.1:0-12441 GCA_047516085.1 Bryobacterales bacterium | reverse complement strand
GTCTTGTGGCAAGTAGCCGATCTTGAGGGCTTTTTGGCGCGTGATCGTACCGCTGTCGAGGTGCTCCAGGCCGGCGAGGATCCTCAGCAGCGTGGTCTTGCCGCTGCCGTTGGCCCCGACGATGCCGAGGCGGTCCTCGGGGCCGACCAGCCAGTCGAGCCCCTCGAACAGCGTCCGCTCGCCGTAGCGCATCGCGCCGCCGGAGATCTGAATCATGATTTCAGTGTAGCGTGGGGTGGGTGGAGGACTGGGTCCCCGCGTCCCTGGATCATTCATCATCTCGGTTCCCTACGGACCGCATAGAGCGGATGTCCGCCTGGAACTGAAACACCAACGAAAAACCAAACAAGTACACACGGCCATTAGAATGAAGAGGACCGTTGCAAGGCTGGCGCGCACCAGCATTGACTGAGGCGTCAGCGCAAGGATCGTTTGGTTGAGCCGATACGATGGTAGGATTGCGGTGCTTTGTGAGCCACGCTGCTCACCATTTCTTCGAATGCCTGCCAATTCCCCTGGGCTCCTTGTTAGCAGCGAGCAAAGCTCGCAGGCGGGGCTCAGCCCGTAGTCAAGCGCTCGGCCTGGTCATCAGTTTCCAGTTGCTTGTGTGTCTGCTCGTCGTCGGCGCGGGCCTAGTGGCGGAACTGAACGCCCAACCTTCGCGTGCCGTCGAGAGACTGCTGGGGTCAACGCACGTAAGCGCCATCGCGGTCGGGCCGGACGGCGCGATTTACTTGACCGGCCATACCACCGCCAGGGCACTGCCGAATACCGCTGGCGCCTTCCAGGGTCGCTACTCGGGGGGCGTCTGTGGTGAGAGCTCCTTCTCGGGCAATCGCATTCCTTGCACGGACGCCTTCGTAGCCAAGCTGGATGCCTCCGGAACCGAGTTGATCTACGCGACCTACCTCGGCGGCAAGTCAAGTGACAACGGAAACGACCTGGCCGTCGACGAGGCCGGCAACGCCTACGTTGTGGGAGACACGGCCTCTTCTGACTTCCCGGTGACCGCGGACGCGCTGCAACCGACGCTGGCCGGACACGCCGCCGATCCGAGCAAGCGCCCGAGCGACATGTTCGTCGCGATCGTAAATCCCACGGGTTCATCGCTGCTCTACGCCACGTATCTCGGCGGCAGCCAGTTCGATTCGGCAGGCCGTGTCGAAATCGATTCCCAACGCGATGTATACGTTCTGGGCCGCACTCGCTCGGCGGATTTCCCTGTCACAGCCGGCGCTTGGCTACGTACCGCACCCCCTCCGGCCGAGAACCCCACTCTGACCCAGGTCTTCTCCGGTATGGACCCTACCAACGCGCGGGCCGTCAGCAAGATCGACCTGTCGGCGGGTGAGTTGGCCTACTCCACCTTCGTCGATCGCCAAGCGGCTGACTTCACGATCGTGGCCGATGGCTCGGTTGCGTTGGTTGGCCCAGGGAAGTTTCCGAGCGAAGAGGTGCTGTTCTTCTTTGCCGGGCTGTCGAAGGGATTCGTGCTCGGCATCGGCGCACAAGGGCCGCCCCCAGAGCCGACCGACCTTTTTGTCGCCATACTCAACGCGGACGGATCGGCACTGGATCTCGACTTGACCTACGGAGGATCGGGCTTCGAGCGGGCGCTGGCCGTCGCGGCCGATGCGGAGGGCGGATTGTGGGTAACCGGCTTCAGTGACTCCATCGACTTCCCGTCGTTCAACGGACATTCCGTGCCCGGCGCAACCCAAGGATTTGTCTTGAAGTTGGACCGCGACGGCCAATTGGTCTTCGCCAGCCCCCTTGGCGGCGAAGGCCGTCACGTTGCAGTCAACGAAGCCGGCGAGGCGGCGATTGTTGGCCGGACCACGGGTGCGAGCCTGCCCACGACCGCGGATGCCTACTATTCCGGGCCGTGCGGTCGCGGCATGGGAGCGCGCTTCGGCCCGACGGGTGGGCAACTCTACTCGTCCTATCTGCCAAGATTCGAGCTGAGTGCCGCGGTACGCCATGTCGGCGACGAACTCCGCGTTTGGAATGTAACGGGCGGCGTTCTCAATCAAGTCAGCACTCTCGCTGCTCCGCCCGCACTAGCCTGCATCATCAACTCTGCGTCTAAGCAGCCGGCTCTCAACTCTTTCGTCGGTGCTCTTTTCGGTCTGCCCGGCGGCGGCTCTTTCTCCCCGGGTGCTGTCGTCGATCTCTACGGATTCGGCTTGGGGCCGGTGGAGGGCTTGGCGATGGAACTCAACGAGAACGGTCGCGTCTCGACCCAACTCGGGGGCATCAGAGTCTTCTTTGACGAGACCCCTGCGCCGCTCCTTTCCGTACAGGACCGGGTGATTCGCACGGTTATACCCTTCGACACGCAGGAGCTGCACGTGTCCGTGAGGGTTGAGGCGCCAGATCAGCAGACACCAATCCTCGAGATCCCCGTGCTCTTCGTTTCGGCCGGCGTTTTCACGCTCGACGGCACGGGCGAAGGGCCGGCGGCGGTCTTGAACGAAGACGGAACCGTCAACTCGCCGAACAATCCCGCACGCAAGGGATCGGTAATCTCGATTTTCGGCAGCGGAGGCGGGCAAACGCAACCGCCTTCCGTCGACGGGGCGATTACTCCGATTCAAGGTCCGTTGCCCGAGCTTCAATTCCCAGTGAGGGTTACGTTCGACCAGGCTCCACGGGAAGATGACCCACAGAGTGTCACCTTTCAGTTGGCCGAGGCAGAAGTCGTGTACGCCGGGCCGGCGCCTGGGTTGGTGGCCGGTGTGATCCAAGTCAACGCCAAGATCCCTCTGGAGGCGCGCTCGGGCCCGGCCGTCGGATTCACCCTCGGCATCGGCTTCACGAGTTCTCCGCACGGCCCGACGATTGCGATCCAGTAACGGGTTTCGGCGGCCGCGACGCTGCCACTGAGGCTTGTCGGAGATCGCGCAAGGCAGGCGCGAACTTTCGATGCTCGCTTAGCTTTCACTGAGGGCCGGGTTCCGCCGTGAACTCGCAGGCGCGGCCAGCCGTGGCTGTCCGCGATCCAGTCTCACGGGCCGACCAGGCAAAGCCGCAGACCTGCTGTTAACTTGCGATCGCCAGCGAATCAACGCTTCGGCCCTTCGTTGGCGACGGCCCCACTCTGTGCTCTCTCTCTGTGCCTACTCTGTTGCCGAGCCGGAACTGGAGGCGTATACTCAGCCCAGTACGTCTCAGGTTCGGATGAAGGGCGTCACGACGATACTGGCTGCCAACAAGGAGGGCAGTCGGATGGACAAGCCCACCAGAGTCGTCTTGGTGAGGCCCCGCCAGGGTCTGCGAGAGATCCTGCATCTGTGTGAAGCTCGCCGGTTTACTCCCTCGGTAGCGTCGCATTCTCGCCAAGCCCCTTGGCCGCGTTGGAGCGAAAGGCCGCCCGCGGTCGTCTTGAGGAGGAGGAGAATCATGTACTTTTTACGGCTGACCCTGGGGCTTGGGGGCCTACTAGCTCTGCTCACGGGCTGTGCGCAGGACCCCAATTTACAATTGATCGAGGCCGCGGCTGCCGGCGCCGCCGACCAGGTGGAAGTGCTGCTGACCGAAGGTGCTGATGCGAATACCGAAGCCAAGGACGGGCAGACGCCTCTGATGCTTGCGGCGAACAACGGCCATGTGGAAGCAGCGCGGGTCCTGCTGGAGGGTGGCGCCGATGTGAATGCGAAAGTCGAGGACGGCCCAACCGTGCTGATGGGCGCGGCCGCTGCCGGGCACGGTGAGGTCGTACAACTCCTGCTCGACAAAGGGGCTGACCTCACAGCACAAGCCGTCGGTGGCCGAACCGCCCTGATCGTCGCAGCCGAGAACGGCCATATCTCAGCCCTGCGAGCTCTCATCGACCAAGGCGCCGAGGTGGCCGGCAGAACTGAAGACGGCCGGACAGCCTTGATGTTAGCGGGGGACAAAGGTCAGAACCAAGTGGTCGAGTTCCTGCTGGGGCATGGTGCGGAGGTCGATGCGGAAGCCGATGATGGGTGGACCGCGTTGATACGCGCCGGAAGTGCCGGGCACGCCGACGTTGTCGCAACCCTGCTGGATAAAGGGGCTGATGTGAATGCAGAGGGGAAAGACGGCTGGACGGCTTTGATCGGTGCAGCGTTTGGCGGGCACGTCGAGGTTGCGAAGCTCGTATTGGGAAAGGGCGCCAAGGTGGATGCGAGAGCCGCCGGTAATCGCACGGCCCTGATGCGTGCCTCATCGGAGGGGCATGCCGACGTGGTGAAAGTCCTGTTGGAGAAGGGCGCCGATGTCCACGCCAGAGATGGCGATCGGCGCACGGCCATCATGGATGCTGCACTCGGCGGGCACACCGACACTGTCAAAGCGCTCCTGGCTAAGGGCGCCCGAGTGAACGCCCAGGAAAGAGAGGGCGTGACGGCTCTGATCAGCGCCGCGGCCAGCGGTCACGCAGATACCGTAGACATCCTCCTCGACCACGGGGCTAGCGTGAACGCCAAGACCGAAAAGGGCGGCACGGCCTTGATGGGTGCCGCCTTTGGCGGTCACGCGGACATCGTCAAGAGCCTCGTGAAGCACGGTGCACCCGTCAATGCCAAGGGAGAAGGGGGCCAGACGGCTTTGATTGCCGCCGCCGGCAATGGCCAGACGGACGCTGTGCGGGTCCTATTGGAGCAAGGTTCCGATGCGGATGCGAGGGCGGGGAGTGGTCTGACGGCTTTGATGGGGGCAGCCATTAACGACCACGTGGATGCGGTCCGGGCCCTGCTGGCTCATGGCGCCGACGCCAATGCGAAACAGAAAGACGGTTGGACCGCGCTGATGTTCGCCGCCGACAAGGGTCTCGTCGAACCTACGCGAGTTCTGCTTGCAGGCGGTGCCGATCGGGATGTGCAAGCTGGTAATGAGACTGCCTTGACACGGGCGGTTCGGGCCGGCCACGCCGACGTCGTGCAACTCTTTCGGAAGGCCGGCGGGGACGATACGCAGCGCTGACTTCCGATGGCACATCATCGGAGGGTGAGCATCTCTTGCCTTGGCAGCCGTGCTTTGGTTGGATCGCCAGGTCGCCGCCCGGCGGGTTCAGAGTCTGGATCAGCGATGACATGCACAGGCTGCGATCATGGCTAACCAGTTTTGCGACGACCCAGAGTGCCCAACCGCCAAGTTCGTGAAGTACGAGAACGTCAAGGCCGAGATTCGGGGTACCGGCGATGGGTGGTAGAGGTCACCGTGCGCTGGGTCTGCAACGGTGGTCAGTAGCACTCATTGAGGTACGGGCTCCGCCGTGAACTCGCAAACGCTCCCGGCCGCTGCCTTCTGCGATCCACAACTGGCCAGTTCGACGCCCTTCTGCACATTCTCGAGGGAGCCCTGCCAAGAGCCGTCCGGGCTGTAGCTGATCTCGAGAAAACCATACGCCGCGACCTTCTGGTCGCCGGCATCCACTTGCGTTGCGATGGCGCGCCCCTGGACGGAGGCACCTTCGATCTTCGTCGCGAACTTTCCCACCGGCCCAAAGTCACCCAGCTCCACCCCACCATTACCGATGATCATCTGCGGCGGGTTTGCTCCGTCGGCGAACGTCAATGTTTGGAAGTGGTGCATGTGCCCCGCAAGTGAGAGCTTGAGGCCTTTCGGCAGCTTCCCGCCCGAGCTATGGGTGATGCCGTATTGCAGCGTTTGATTGACGCAGGAGTACTGGTTTGCCGATGTGCAAGCCGTGCTCTTATCCTGCTCGAAGTTTTGGACTCCCCAGATCGGCCGATGCGTCATGAACCAGCTCGTTCCCTCACCGGCGGCCAGGCCCTCGACCGTTGCGAACTGGTTGGAGTACGCATCGAGAAAGTCCTGTGCTTGTGGAGGGGCAAAGCCATCGCACGCATTGGCTGAATCCAGCACAATCACGTTCAACGAATTGAGATTCACAGAGTAGGGCTCGACAAGTACGACGTTCTCGATTGGGTTCTTGCTTGGATCCGGCGTCGGGCAGCTCCGTTGCTTGCCGTCTCCCTGGGGCAGATTAGAGCCCGCATCAAGAAAGTAGAACCAGCCAGGACCGGCCCGACTGCACAGCTCATGGTTGCCGCGGGCGAAGACCCAGGGCGCGGCCGCCAGCAGATCACCGGCCGGGAGGAAGAAGTCATCGCGCCATGTTTCCCAACTGTCCGGCGGCGAGTTCCCCGGCGCGTTCTGGCTAACGAATCCCGAGTCGGGGGCTTGTAGGCAATACTCATTTTCCTCCGTGCCGTCGCCGGCATCGTAGGCATAGTCTTCGCTTTTGCCGCCCGACCCGCCGCCGATCACGACCTTCGACGGCGTGCCCCGGTAGTTGTAGTCACCCATGTGCAGCATGACGTCCCACTCTTTCCGCGCGGCGGCGGAGGCTAACGAAGCGAACGGCTCCGCCGGAGTGCCGCTCTGGCAATCCTTCTCTTTGCATCCTGTGTCACCCATGGCCAGGATCTTGGTCGGATTGCGGCTCGCCGTGGGCAGAGTCAGGGTCCCGTCGGCGAGTGATATCGCCAGCTTCGCATCGAACGGAATCGCGGCTTCGCAAACGTCGACCGAGAAACCATGAGGGTTTTCGCGTTTCGACATCGAAATCGTGGTATCCCCGGTGATTTCGGGACACGATAAGCCGGCGTCCAAAATGACGCGAGCAAAGGCGGCGGGCTCTCCATTCGTACCGGACGCGAGTAACACGAACCGGCCATGGACCTGGGATTCGGATAGCCCTGGGGGCGGCGTGGCCTGTTGGCAGCTTGAGAGGACGATTGCGAAGGCAATGAGCGGCAGCAATGCACGGAAACATCTCATGGCCCGACGATGGCAAAACTGTGGACGGGACGTCAAGCTTGTGACCGCGTCTCGTGGCCTGCTCGGGCCGTTGGGGACAAGAAGCTGCCAGATCACTACTTTTGAAGGAGGAGGTCCACTGGGCATCCACCCACTTGGATCTCACGACCTCTGTCGCCGATGTCCCAGCTAGGCGGGCACGGCATGTCATGCCCCGACATCGTGACAACCGCCGCTCGCGACCTTGCCACACTCACCTAAGGGCGCAGTGCCCGCAAGGCGCGCACGGTTCCTTCGACCGGCGAACTCTGCTGGAAAAGCGAGATGCCCGCGAGGCCGGCTGCGCCTGCGTCGAGGCAGGCGGTGGCGTTTTCGAGCGTAACGCCGCCGAGCGCAAGCACCCGGATCTGCGCCGCCCGGCAGGCCCCTTTGAGTAACGCCACTCCTCGCGGCGGCCCGTAAGACCTCTTGGAGGCGGTGTCGAACACCGGTCCAAAGACCACGAAATCAGCCCCATCCTCTTCGGCGCGGCGCACTTCCTCCACGCTGTGACACGAGACGCCGACCAGGAAACCCTCCGGCGTCACGCGCCGCACCGCCGAAGCCGCAAGAGCATCCGCCGGCAGGTGGACGCCGGCCGCGCTCGCCGCCAAGGCAACATCCACCCGCGAGTTCACCAGGATGCGTGTGGCGCCCGGCCCAGCGAGGCCCACCGCTTGGCGCGTGAGGCCCTCAAGCTCCCGAGCCGAGAGGTCCTTCTCGCGAATCTGGACCCAGTCGATCCCGGCACGGCAAGCAGCACCGATGGTGGCCGGCAAATCGCCCCTCCGTTGCCGCCGGTCCGTGATGTAGTAGAGGATCATAACGCGTGATTCGTGAACCGTGATTCGTGAACCGTGTGCCGCTTAGCGGATCTGAGAACCGACGAATCGGTCCTTCGCAAGCCTGGAGGCGTACGCCACATTCCGCCCTTCCCGCCGAAGCAGGACCCAGCCCCAAAATTCTCTGTAAACTACTGTGGACAAAACCCTTCTGCACGGCTTGTTAGCGCTGCCTCATCCCACAGGTTGACAAGTAGCCACTAAGGTTTGATAATGAATCAAGGCTAAGGAACCGATAAGCACACAGTAGTGAGGTCTCGCAGGCCCGCAGGCCACAGACGGGCGTCAAGGAGGAGATGAGAGTAATGGCAAAGATCATCGGGATTGACCTGGGAACGACCAACTCCGTAGTAGCCGTGATGCAGGCCGGGCAGCCGACCGTCATCGCCAACCAGGAGGGCACCCGCACGACTCCCTCGGTGGCGGCGTTTACCAAGACCGGTGAGCGCCTGGTGGGACAGGCGGCCAAGCGGCAGGCCGTGACCAACCCGGAGAATACCATCTTTTCGATCAAGCGCTTCATGGGACGGCGTCCCGACGAGGTGGGCCAGGAAACGAAGCTCGTCCCCTACACGGTCGCCAAGACCGGCGAGGTCGTCAGGATCGATGCCGCGGGCAAGCAGTATTCGCCGCAGGAGATCTCGGCGATGACGCTCGGCAAGCTCAAAGAGGCCGCGGAATCCTATCTCGGTGAGAAGGTCACCCAGGCCGTGATCACTGTGCCGGCTTACTTCAACGACTCCCAGCGCCAGGCGACGAAGGATGCGGGCAAGATCGCCGGCCTCGACGTGCAGCGCATCATCAACGAGCCGACGGCGGCGGCGCTCGCCTATGGGCTCGACAAGAAGACCAGCGAGACGATCGCCGTCTATGACTTCGGCGGTGGCACGTTTGATATCTCGATCCTCGAAGTCGGCGAAGGCGTGGTCGAGGTGAAGGCCACCAATGGCGACACCCACCTAGGCGGCGACAACATCGACCAGCTCTTGATCGAGTGGATCATCGGCGAGTTCAACAAAGAGCAGGGCATCGACCTCTCGGGCGACAAGATGGCCCTGCAGCGTCTCAAGGAAGCGTCGGAGAAGGCCAAGATGGACCTCTCGACGCTGCTCGAGACCGAGATCAATTTGCCGTTCATCACAGCCGACGCGGGTGGTCCCAAGCACCTGCAACTTAAGTTGACGCGGGCGAGCCTCGAGCACATGATGGAGCCCCTGCTACGACGCACGCTGGAGCCTTGCAAGAAGGCGATATCCGACGCAGGCGTCACGCCGACCCAGATCGACGAGGTCGTTCTCGTGGGCGGCTCGACGCGTATCCCGCGCGTGCAGGCGCTGGTGAAAGAGATGTTCGGCAAGGAAGCCCACAAGGGCGTCAACGCGGACGAGGTGGTCGCCATCGGAGCGGCGGTGCAGGGAGGCGTGCTGGGGGGCGACGTCAAAGACGTGCTGCTGCTCGATGTGACGCCGCTCTCGCTCGGTATTGAGACGCTCGGCGGCGTGTTCACCAAGCTCATCGAGCGCAACACGACGATCCCGACGCGCAAGAGCGAGATCTTCTCCACGGCGGCCGACAACCAGACCTCGGTCGAGATCAAGGTCTACCAGGGCGAGCGCGCGATGGCGGGAGACAACCGGCTGCTGGGCGTTTTCCAGCTCATCGGCATTCCCCCGGCCTCGCGCGGCGTGCCGCAGGTCGAGGTGACGTTCGACATCGACGCCAACGGCATTCTCAACGTCTCGGCCAAGGATAAGGCGACCGCCAAGGAGCAGAAGATCACCATCACAAGCTCCTCGGGCCTCTCGAAGGAGGAAGTCGAGAAGATGGCCGGCGACGCCGAGTCGCATGCCGCCGACGACTCGAAAAAGCGAGACGAAGTGGAGGCGCGCAACCGCGCCGACGCCATGATCTACAGCACCGAGAATACGCTCAAGGAGCATCGCGGCAAGATCTCCGAAGAGGAGGCCAAAACGATCGAACAGGCCATCGAGGAGACCAAGCAGGCGGTGAAAGGCGGCGATGCGGCGCAGATCAACCAGGCCGTCGATCAGCTCACCCAGGCCAGCCACAAGTTGGCCGAGGCGATGTACAAATCCACCGCGGAAAGCCAGGAAGGCGCGGCCGGTGCAGGCACGGGCGCGGCTCCGGAGAGCGATGGAGCGTCCGCCAACGGCGCGGCGGAGGAGAAAAAGGAAGACGTCGTCGACGCCGAGTTTGTGGATGTCGATGATAAGTCCAAGGACGCCTGATCGGACGGCCGGCAAGGTATGTGGCTCTGCGGTTGGGGGTGCCGGCAGGTTGGTCGAGCGCGGGTTGGTTGATCGAGGAAGTCGGGGCGGCCCATCCCGGCGATTCGAAGCTGCGGACGAAGCAGCCTGTTATGGTTCGTAACATCGCTGTTCGTAGCATCGACGCCGGACGAGCCCGCGGGATCGGCGGCCGGCGGAAGGTAAAAACCCCGTGACGGGTACGGAACAAAAAGATTATTACGGTTCTCTCGGCGTCAAGCGCGACGCCTCGGCGGACGAGATCCGCAAGGCGTACCGGCGTCTTGCGCGCAAGCACCATCCCGACGTCAATCCCGGCGACAAGTCCTCCGAGGACAAGTTCAAGTCCATCCAGGAGGCCTACGACATCCTCAGCGACAAGAAGAAGCGCGATATGTACGACCAGTACGGCTTCTACTCCGAGACCGGCGCCTACCCGGGCGCGGGTCGCGCGCCGGGCGCGAGCGGGTTCGACTTCGGCGGGTTCGATTTCTCCGACTTCGCCCGTCACGCCGGCGGCACGGGCCGCGGCGCAGGCCGACAGAAGCAGGGTCGAGGCGGCGGGTTCTCCGACGTGTTCTCGCAGTTCTTCAAGCAAGATCAAGCACAAACCGCCGTGCAGGCCAAGCCGGGGGAAGATCTCGAGTACAGCGTCGATATCGATTTCTGGGATGCCATCAGAGGCACCAGCCTGCGGCTCAACGTCGCGCGGCAGGAGTCGTGCGGCCAATGCCGCGGGCATGGCAACATCAGTGCCGGGACCGCCGTCTGCAAGGAGTGCAGCGGCAAGGGACAGGTCACCCAAACCGTCGGCGCCATGCGGTTCAACCTCACCTGCCCACGTTGCCAGGGACAGGGCGACGTACAGAACGCCTGCCCGGCCTGCAGCGGTGACGGCCGCATCAGCCGCACCGAAACCGTTGAGGTGCGCATTCCGCTGGGCGCGCAGACGGGCTCGCGCCTGCGTGTCGCCGGTAAAGGCAACGCCGGTACGATGGGCGCGCCCGCGGGCGACCTCTACATCATCACGCGCGTGGGGCCGCACCCTTTCTTCGACCGCAAGGCCGACGACATCTACATCGAAGTGCCGGTGACGATCACCGAGGCGGTTCTCGGCGCCAACATCGAAGTACCGACCATAGACGGCAAGGCACGGCTGAAGATCCCGCCCTCGACCTCGTCGGGCAAGGTGTTCCGCCTGCGCGAGAAGGGGGTACTCAACCGGCGCACGAATCGGCGCGGCGACCAGTTCGCGCGGGTGAAGATTGTCGTACCCGAGGTGCCGGACGAGGGCTCGAAAGACCTGCTGCGCGATTTTGCTAACCTGAACCCCGAAGACCCTCGCGCCAGCCTCTGGAGTAGCTGATTTTCATGGCCCGACGAAGGAAAACCAGCGGAGCCTACACCATTTCGGTGGTCGCCGACCAGTTCGGCATCCATCCACAGACGCTGCGCCTCTACGAGCGTGAAGGCCTGCTGAAACCGTCGCGCACCGAAGGCAACACGCGCCTCTATACCGACAAGGACATCGCAGAGCTCGACATCATTCTCTCGTTCACCAGGGACATAGGAGTGAACCTGGCGGGCGTCGAGATCATCCTGAACATGCGCGAGAAGATGGCGCAGATGCAGCAGCAGATGCAGGAGTTCGTTTCCTACGTCACCGAGCAGATGGGTTCGCTCCCTAAACAGCCTCCCGCTGCCTTCTCGAATTCGCTGATCCCAACGGTCCACTCCCTCCCTGTGAAGACCAAGGCCGCACCATCGCCGCGCGCCAACAAGGCCCGCTCCACAAGCTAGATTCCGCCCCCGGCCTGGCAGGCGCGGGGCATACGGTCAGCACGGCCCCGCTGTCCCCGGTTCTCACTCATTTCCGCGCAAGACGGTCCGATAAGAGAGAAGCGCGGGTGTAGGGGAGCGACCGGCCCATCGCGGCCGTTCGCCATCCATGCAACCGCAAACCAGAGCCTAACCGGTGATCCTCTACCTACGCCTGCTAATCGTGGTGTCGCTGCTCCAGTTGACCTGGTGGAAGGCCATCCGGACACCCATCGCCGCCGACCCGGTCAACGTGATGGTGTTCGGCACGGCGCTCGTAGCCTGCTTGCTTTCGTTCTCGGGCCGGCCGATCGGCTACTGGATCAGCGCGCTGCAAGGTCTCGGTTACTTGGCCGTCCTACTGGCGCAAAACCTCTTCGACACGGCCTGGAACGGCCTGCCGCTCGGCGTCTGGTCCGTGGCCCTGGTGGTGTTCGCGAACCTTCACTTGTGGCTCAGTCGCGAGCCTCGAGCTGCCGAGAGGCCCCGCTATGAGCGCATAACGTCGTGATGGAGATAGGCTTCGCGGCGAGGCGCATCTCTACACAGGTTGTGGAATGTTGCGCCCTACGCGATGCCCTAAGCCGAAGTTCCCCCTGACTTGAGGTGCTTTTCCGGGGATAACTCTTGGAGATGCTTGCTGGTAGAGGACTTGTCGATTGGCTATCTGTTCCCATGTAATATGTTCTCTAGTTCTTGATAATAATGATCTATAGTGATATACT
>JAKZVK010000425.1:0-22379 GCA_047516085.1 Bryobacterales bacterium | reverse complement strand
TCGAACTACAATGGCGAGCCTTGGGCCGAGGCCACGAAAGCGGCGTTCGAGAAATACGTCCGGGAGGGTGGAGCCTATGTCTCGGTCCACGCGGCCAACAACGCCTTTCCCGAATGGAAAGAGTACAACCGCATGATCGCGGTGGGCGGTTGGGGCGAACGGGACGAGCGTTGGGGACCCTATGCGCGCTTCCGCGACGGCAAGCTGGTGCTCGATCACGAAGCGGGGCCCGGCGGGGGTCACGGAAAGCGGCACGCGTTCCAGGTCGCGATTCGAGACCCGAAGCACCCCATCACCGCCGGCCTGCCCGCGAAGTGGATGCACGCCGAGGACGAACTCTATGACCGCCTCCGAGGGCCCGCCGAGCAGATGACGCTGCTGGCTACGGCCTACTCCGATCCGGCCACCCGCGGCACCGGCGAACACGAGCCGATGTTGATGGCCATCCACTACGGCCTTGGGCGCGTCTTCCACACCACCCTGGGACACGATGCCGTCGCGATGAGTTGCGTTGGCTTCATCGCAACCCTGCAGCGCGGTGCCGAGTGGGCGGTGAGCGGCAAGGTCACGCAGATGGTTCCCGACGACTTCCCCACCGCCGATCAAGTGCGCACCCGGCCGTAGGCGTAGCGCAATTCCGCCGAATAGTCAGATAAAACCGTGAAGATTTCCAAAGGAGTGATCCTGGCGGCCGGACGCGGCACGCGGATGAAGGATCTGACCGCCGAGCGGCCCAAGCCGATGCTGCCGATCCAGGGCCGGCCCCTGCTGGCGCACATCATCGAGAGCGCCGAAGAAGCCGGGCTCGAGGAGATTTTGCTGGTTGTCGGCTACAAAGCCGAACTCGTTCGCGAATATTTCGAGACCCATCCGCCGGCGCGGGCGCGGCTGAGCTACGTGGTGCAGGAGAAGCCCGATGGCACCGGAAGTGCCGCCCTACTAGGGAAAGGCTTCGCGGGCGGCGAGCGCGTGCTGCTCACCTTCGGCGACATCCTCGCGCGCACGTCGACCTATCGCGCGATCTTCGATCTGGCCGAGGGCGCGGACGGCGTGCTCGCCGTCAAGGAAGTGGACGACCCCCACCAAGGCGCGGCTGTCTATGTCGAAGGCGACCGCATCACCCGCATCGTCGAGAAGCCTCCGGAGGGGACGTCGACTACGCGCTTCGTCAATGCCGGCATCTATTGCTTCGGCTCGGCGGTGTTTGACGAGTTGGAGCGCATCCCTTTGTCGCCCCGCGGCGAGTACGAGTTGACGGACGCGATTCATCAGTTGTTGGCCGGCGGGGCCCGCTTGCGTTGGCACCGCATCGAAGGGTTCTGGCGGGACATCGGGCGGCCCGAAGACCTCGGCGCCGCCGACGAGTACGTCACGACAGGGTAGGGGAGCGAGCCGTGACCGTGAGGGAGCGGTCCGGGCGCGAGCTCTGACGGGAAGCGAAGCGGCGTGGCAAGCCCAGATGCTTACGCCACCGCGGACCTGAAGTTCTCCTGCGCCCCTCCAGGGCTGAAGGGCTTGATGGCCTGATACCCCCGGCTGAAGCCGAGGGCTATTTTCCTTGGGCCCCTTCAGGGCGAAAGGCCGCGGATGTCAAAACCGAGATCCGCGCTACGGGCGAAGAAGCGTAGGGCGGATTGGGACAAAGATGCTTGGGCGGTCCGGAACGATAGCTCAACGCGGCCTCACGCCCGCGGCTCTGACTGGCGGGTCGAGAGTGCCGCGCCGAGCAAGCGCCACGTCACTTTGCGGCGACGCGTTCGCCGATTTTCGCGATCATGGCGCCGCATTCCTTGCGGGCCTCGCCGAGGCCGGCGGGAGTGATGTTGCCTCCTCTGATGTAGGCCAGCACTACTTCCTCGGCGGCGGCGAACTCCTCGCAGGCATGGGCGACTTCCGAAGCGATCTCATGCGGGATGTTGGTCACTCCGTTGGCGTCGCCGTGGATCAGGTCGCCCGGGTGTACGGTCAGCCCTCCGACGTGAACCGGCACTTCAAGATCAATAATGTGCGGGTAGCCGTGAGAGCAGATCACGCCGTCGCTGAAGCACGGGAAACCGATTGCGCGGACCTGGTCGAGATCGCGCGCCGCGCCGCTCGTGATAAGACCCGCTGCCCCGAAGCCCTTGTAGATGGTCGTCATCACCTCGCCGAACGTGGCGGCCACGGTCGGATCGTCGAGGTCTTGCACCACAACCACGACCGGTTGCGGCAGCTTGGCAAAGCCCTCCACCTGCGCGTCGAGCGAGGCGTAGACGTTGCCCGACGCGGGCGGCGCGGCGGACCGGAAGGTGGCGGTCGACGCGTAGCCCACCATCGGAGGCATCTCGGGGAAGCAGGCCCGGATGCGTCCGTCCATGTAGCCGTCGGTCTGCGAGCGCACCTTGAAAACCTCGATGACGTTGCAGATCGTCGGCGTGTCGTACTTGCGAAGCAGAGCCAGGTCGGCTTCGGAGAGTTGCGGAAGGCTCACGGTTCGTTGTCCCTTTCTTGGGCGCCCTTTCGTGGGAGAAACTCAATTGTACTCGTGCCGGAGTCGCGCTGCCGACCCGGACTCCTTTCCCAGGGACGCTTCCGAGAACCCCATTGCCGGAAGCACGCGCCGCGCGGAGAGATCTCTAGCTAAAGATCGTGCTTCCAGCCAGACACTGCTACTTCCTCGATCCCCAATATTCGAAGTAGAGCAAGTGCCTCCGCGAGCGCGGCAAGGGGCCGCCGGCATTGTTGCCAAGAGCGACGCTGCTTGACAAGACACTTGCTTCCCGGGTCACGACCGATTCACGTCATGCGCCGGCGGTCTATCCCTTCACCAGTTTCCCCCTCGCCTCGTCAATGGGCCTGATCCAGGCGGTGTGGGCACATCGGCGTCAACTGCGCTGAAATCACTCCGAGATCTCTCACCGTGCCAACTTGCGATACCGCTTCGCTTCCCAAGTCGCCAACGGGACCGTCCCCGGATTCAGCAGTCCCCGCATCCGGTCTCCCGAAAGGGTCCCCTCGAAGCGATACCCAAGGCCAACGCTCTCGAACGGAAGAGAACTACTCAGCCGCACCTTGTTCCCGTCAATCGTTCCGTGGAGCCTCCCCTCCGCGATCACGCCGATGTGAGCGCCCGTCACGTTGTTGCCGCCGGCATCGAGAAAGAGCTGATGGTCCGCTTCCCCGACCCCGAAATCCAGATGGACATCCCAGCGGCCCGCGATGTCCCCAAGCGGCAGTCGCAGCGGCGGCTTAGGTCGTGGTTGGGAAGCGTTGCGGAAGACCGAGTGGAGCCGTTCCGCCACCATCTGGTATTCGTTTGGCTTCATGGCGACCGGGCGCAACCGAAACGAGGAGCCGCCGCCCGAGGCGTGAGTAGCGATCGGGGGATTCCCGTTCATTAGCAACTCCCCGACCTCTCCCGCAGTCAACCCAATCTTGGCTTGGTCCCACTCCACCATCAAGACGGGGAAGGGGCCACCTCGCGAGGGCGGTGCGACATGGGTTGAGACGCCATCCACTTTTGTAATCTCCTTCGTGATGTACTCGTACCAGCCTTCCCACTCGCGGTACTCCTGCTGTAGATCCCTTCTCCCGAAGAAAGTCTCGACCGCGGTCAACACCCCAATGATTTCTTCCTTGCTGACCTTCATCGGACGGCCGAACGCATGATGATGAGCCGAGTTTGCGAAAGCCGCGCGTACCAACTCTTCCCGGCCAACCAACAGTCCCCCGCCTTGCGGACCGCGGGAGATCTTTCCGCCGCTGTAGGCAACGAGGTCCGCACCCTCGGCGACATACGGGTTGGGAGTCATAAGATGGTCCGCCGCTGAGTCAACCAGCACAGGAATGCCGGCCTTATTCGCAATCGGCGCCACCTCCTTCAGCGGTAGCTCGACGTTAGGAGTAAAACGATCGCCCAACATAGCTACCAGGGCGGTGCGGTCGTTGATGGCCGCTCTTAGCTCATCAGCGGTCCTAACCTCCACCGTCGTCAAACCAACCATCCGCACTGCATAGTCGTAGCCATTCCGCGACGATTTGGGCATGATGACTTCATTCTTCAGACCCGTCATATCGGGAAGCTGCTGCATCCGTTCAGGGTCGGTACCGGCCACGCAACCCGCCGTGGCATGTGTCAACGCTGCCGCCGCGCCGGACGAAACCATGGCGTGCTCGACCTGCAGAAGCTTCGCGATTCGTTTCCCGGCGGCCTCCTGCAACTCGTCCATGTTGACGTGGTAATACGATGCGTGACGGATCGCCTCGATCACCTCGGGCAAAGTCCTCGATCCGCCGTTGCTCGTGACCGTGGCGGTGCAGTTGATGAACGGCTCCACACCGATACGGGTGTAGACGTCTTTGGGAGGCTCTTCGTGAATCTCCGAGAGCGGCGTTGCTCCGGCATTACTAAGGAGAGCCGCCGCACTTGCCGCGCCACCGGTTTGCAACCATCCGCGGCGTGTCGTTTTCTTGCTCATGGCTAGGCGTTCCTCCTTCGCTCCGCAACCCACCGCGCCGATGGATACTCCCCCAGGTCCAACTTGCCTTGCATCCGGTCACCCCGCAGTACCCCCGTGAAGCCGTATCGCAGCCGCGAACCTTCCATCCGCAAGACACTGCTAAGACTCACCTTGTCGCCGTCCACCGACCCCGTCAGATCACCCATGGTTCGAGTGCCAATGTGGGTACCAACAACCGCGTTCGCCTGTGCTTCCAAGAACAACTGGTGTTGACCACGGCCGCGCAAGAACTCGATCTCGACATCCCATTGTCCCGAGATATCTCCCGCGGGCTCCGAGGGCGCGGGCTTCTCACGGCCCATCGGCACCCCGTCCAGAACTTCCCGGACAGCTTTTGCGATGACCTTGTATTCATTTGGTTTCAGCGCCACCGGACGGATCACGCAGAAATTTTCGTCTCCGTAGTTCCAGGTCATGATCGCCGGATCATGGGCCATGAGGCGCTCATGCATGTCGGAAGCGCGCAGATCGACCCGTTCGCGGTCCCACGAAATGCGCAAAGTCGGGAACGGCCCGCCGCGGGTCGGACCCAGCACACGCGTCTCGACACCGTCAACCTGCCGCACCTCGCGGCTGATGTGGTCGTACCAGGCATTCCACTCCGCGTACTCGCGCTTGATGTCGCGCTGCTTGACCCAGACATCAACGGCGGTGACCATCCCTACGAGCTCTTCCTTGCTGACCTTCATCGGGCGGCCGAAGCCCCCATTGGGAGCTGCGTTCATGGCCGCTGTTCGGACGAGATCTTCGCGGCCGAGTAGAATACCCGCGCTCTGCGGTCCTCGCAGAATCTTCCCCCCGCTGTAAACAACCAAATCCGCCCCGGCTTTCAGATACGGATTCGGGATGACCGGAAAGTCAGCCGCCGCGTCAACGAGGATCGGGATACCGCGCTCCCTCGCGATCGACGCGAGATCCGCAAGACTGGGACGCTCATTCCCAAAGCGATCACCGAGCACCGCCACCATGGCGGTGTGAGGACTAAGCGCTGCGCGAAACTCATCTACTGTCTCAATCTCCACGATGCGAGCACCCAGCATGCGGATCGAGTGGTCGTACTGGTTGCGCGACCACTTCGGCATGATGACCTCGTTCTTCATCCCGCTGAGGTTTGGAAGTCGCTGACGCCATTCCGTGTTCGCCCCCGCGATGCAAGCCGCGGTCGCGTGAGTTAGTCCCGCGGCAGCCCCCGAGCAGACCATCGCCCACGGAACCTCCAGAAGCTCGGAGATCTGCTTGCCGGCGGCTTCGTTCAGCAGCTTCAAGCTCACGTGATAGTGCGCGGCATGCTCCACGGCCTCAATCACCTCAGGAAGCAGCCGCGAGCCTCCATTGCGCGTGATCGTCGCCGTGCAATTGATGAACGGCTTAACCCCAATCCGTGTATAGACGTCGGGAGGCGGTTCTTGAGCCGTTTCAGCCGCCATCGGCCGCGCCCCAGCGGCCGCCAGCAGCGCACCAGCCCCTCCGGTGCCGCTCGATCGGATCCACTTACGGCGTGTCGTCGTGTTTCCCATGAATTCATTCTCCAAGCTAGGATGTGCCAACCGCTCGATCTTCCCGCTGGTCCATCATAGCGCTCCTACTGGGAATCACACTCACTGTCGTCCCAGATCCGTCCGTAAGGCAGTGGGACGGTGTGTCGTCACGCCCTGATGACTCGGCGGGCGGAACTGGAAGAGAGCGGATGTGTTTGCGCTTGGCTCACCCGCCGGGTGTTGAGGGTGTGCGGACTCATCGGTGGTGCGTGTCGATCCGCCGACCCTGCCAGGGTCGAACAATCCTAGCCCATGGATTCATCCATGGGTTCCGAACGCCTGCATCAGCTTGTTTCGCCCTTCCGGGCTCGGGCCTGTGGTTGGACGCGTCCGTTTGCGCCAAGAGGCAACCGCGGGTTCCCATCCGCAGCTCGGTGGTGCTGCGGCGCGCAGTTGCGGCGGACCGGAGCTTCAAGCGATCGTTAAAATCCTTACGTACGGATTTGGGGTCGTCGTGTAGTCTGGTAGGTTGGTGGCGGCTTTCGCAATGCCAGGGCTTTTGCTCTACCGATCGGCGAAGGCCGGGTGAAGAAATGTGGGTTTCGGAATCAGGCCGACGGGCCGTCTCGCTGCAATGGCCGGCCGCGATACTTGCTCTCTTTGCTTCCGTCGGCACTCTACAAAGCGCTGAATCCCAAGCCGCGCAGGCCGAGTTCTTTGAGTCCAAGATCAGGCCGCTGCTGGTCGAGAGCTGCTACCCATGCCATAGCTCCGACGCCAAAGTTCGCTTTGCGAACCTGAGACTCGATAGCCGAGAGGGCATGCTCAAAGGCGGCGATCGGGGAGCGGTGATCGTCCCCGGCGATCCGGACGCGAGCGCCCTCATTCGAGCGGTGCGCCATCAGGATCTGCAGATGCCGCCGAGCGGCAAGCTGCAAGAGAACCAGATCGCCGCGCTCGTCCAGTGGGTGGAAATCGGCGCGCCTTGGCCGAACGAGCAGAAGGTAGCCGGGACCTCCCCGACCGGCCGCGAGGCGAAGGCCCCAACGAGCGATCATTGGGCCTGGAAACCAGTCCGTAAGGCACCCACGCCTCCCGTCCAACAAGCGGATTGGCCGACGCACGACGTTGACAAGTTCGTCTTGGCCAAGCTCGAGGCGAAGGGGCTGCCACCAGCCGGCGAAGCCGACCCCTACCGCCTGCTGCGGCGGGTCTCGTTCGACTTGACGGGTTTGCCGCCGACACCCGAAGACATCAAGGCGTTCGTCAACGACAAGTCACCAGAAGCCTATGAACAGGTCGTTGATCGCCTGCTCGACTCATCGGCCTTCGGTGAGCGTTGGGCGCGGCATTGGCTCGACTTGACGGGCTACGCCGACAGTTTGGGCCTCGGCCGGCGGATACCCGCGAAAGAGGCTTGGCGTTACCGTGACTACGTCATCGATGCATTCAATCGCGACAAGCCCTATGACCGCTTCATCCGGGAGCAAGTCGCGGGCGATGTGCTCGATTGGGAAACCGACGAACAACGACGCGAGCAAGTGATCGCCACGGGACTTCTGGCCATTGGGCCGTTCGCCCTCGTGGACGCCGACAAAGAGCTGCTTCGCATGGACGTCGTGGACAACCAGATCAACACCGTGGGCCGCGTGTTTCTGGGGTTGACCCTCGGCTGCGCTCGCTGTCACGACCACAAGTTCGACCCGATACCAAACCGCGAGTACTACGCTCTGGCCGGTATCTTTCGCAGCACGCAAACGCTCAAGGGACGCATGACCGGGGTCTTTAGCGATATGAATCGGTTGCCTCTCCCAGAGAGCCCCGAGGAGTTGCGGCAGCGGGCCGCCGGTCTCGAGACGTTCTACGCGGACATCGAGAAAGCGACGGCGGCGCACGAAGCCGTCGAAGCAAACAAGCAGAAGCTCACCAAGAAGAAGGAGGCCCTAGAGAAGTCCGGGGAAGACCCCGCTGAACTCGAGTGCGTCGAGGAGGAGCTCAAGACGGTTGAGAAGGAGCTCGGGGCCACGAAGAAGCGCGTCCAGCACCTGGAGTTCACGAAGCCCAGCCCTCCCATGGCGATCGCGACCGCCGACCGCCCCGAGCCCGAGAAGTGCCGCATCAACATCCGCGGCAATCCCCACGCGCTGGGTGAAGAGGTGCCCCGTGGCTTTCTCTCGATCGCCTCGCCGAATCCCCCGCCGCGCATCGCTCACCGGCGCGATTTTCGAGGCGGCTATGTGAAGTCAAGCGGCCGTCTCGAGTTGGGTCAGTGGCTCACCGATCCCGACAACCCGCTCGTCGCCCGCGTTATGGTCAACCGCATCTGGCACCACCTGTTCGGGCAGGGCCTGGTTCGCACCACAGACAACGTAGGCACGAGCGGAGAAGCGCCGAGCCACCCCGAGCTGCTCGATCACCTCGCCGCCCGATTCATCGAGCAAGGGTGGTCGACGAAGGCGATCATTCGCGAGATCGTTCTGACGAGGACGTACCGACAGTCGAGCAGACACAATCCTGAGGCGCATGAAGTGGACCCCGACAACCGCCTCCTCTGGCGGGCAGGGCGACGTCGGCTCGAAGCCGAGGCTTACCGGGACGCCCTGCTCGCCATCAGCGGACAGCTCGATCGCTCCGCCGGCGGACCCGCCTTGCCGCTGGAGTCGTCCGACAACGTGAACATCGGCTATCCCTCGGCCCTCAATCCGAAAGCTCAACTCAGCGAACGCGCCCTGCGCCGGCGCACCATCTACCTACCGATTGTCAGAAAGAGCCAACTGGAGCCGCTGGACATACTCAACCTGTTTGATTTTCCGGACACGAACCAGGTGACGGGAACGCGCTCGGTCACGACGGTCCCCACGCAAAGCCTCTATCTGATGAACTCGCCGTTTCTTCGAGAGCAATCCCGGCTGGCGGCGGGCGCTCTGTTGGAGAAGAAGGGCATCGATGACCGAGAGCGGCTGAGGCGGTTCATTCTGAGAGCGTTGAACCGCCCGCCCGACGAAGGCCAGATCGAGCAAGCCCTGCGCTTTATCGCTGATTTCGAAAAGCAACCGGCGGACTCGGCTGGAGCGCCCCGCAACATTCGTCTTGAAGCTTGGGCTCGTTATTGCCATGCTGTACTTGTGTCGAACGAGTTCCTGTTCCGAGCGTGACACCCGATGAAACACGACGGCCCTGGTAAGTCCTCTCGACGCGAATTCCTGCGTCGCTCCGGCTGCGGTTTCGGTTCCGTGGCGCTGGCCGCACTGTGTGCCGAGCAGGCTGCCGGATCCGACGACCCGCTCGCACCGAGGCCGCCTCACTTCTTGCCTCGTGCCAAGCGAGTGATCTTCATGTGGATGCAGGGCGGGCCGTCTCAGATCGACATGTTCGACTATAAGCCGCGTCTCGAGAAGCAGAACGGCGAGCCCATCCCCTACGAGATTCCCGGCAACCGCTCCATGCCCGGCTTCGTGGGAAGCCACTTGATGGGGCCGATCTCTTCGCTGGGCCGCCGGGGCGAATCCGGGCTGTGGATGACCGACATGCTGCCCCATCTGGGCAGGCATGCCGACGACCTATGCGTGCTCAACGGCATGGAGGCCGACAGCGAAGCGCACGCGCCGGCGGTTCGCCAACTACACACCGGCGCGACGCAGTTCGTCAGGCCGTCGATGGGAGCCTGGGTCGCCTACGGCCTTGGCACGGAGAATCGCAACCTTCCCGGCTTCATCACTATCACGCCGACGGTGACGGGCGATGGCGGCAGCGTGCAGCTATTCGGCAATTCGTTTCTGCCGGCCGTCTACCAGGGAACCGCGATCGGGAGCGCGGGCGGTGGCGGGGCCAAAGACGCGCGCATCAAGTATCTGGAGGACGAGAGTATCTCTTCCGAGATGCAGCGGCGGCAGATCGATCTCATCCAACAGATGAACCGCAGCTATCTCTCGAAGCTCGAGACCGACCGCCGCATGGAGGGCGTTATCGAGTCGTTTGAGCTGGCCTTCCGGATGCAGTCCGAGGCGCCCAGCCTGATCGACCTCGCTGGTGAGTCAGAGGCGACGCGTCGTCTCTACGGAATCGGGGACGAGGCCACCGACAACTTCGGACGCCAGTGCCTGCTCGCCCGGCGTTTCGCCGAGGCCGGCGTGCGATTCGTCCAAATCACTGACAACGGCTGGGATCATCACGGCAAGATCCGCGCCGGGCTTCCGAAGCGATGTAAGGCCGTCGACCGGCCAATCGCAGGCCTCATCAAAGATCTCAAGGCTCGCGGTCTGTTCGAGGAGACGCTATTAGTGTGGTCCGGCGAGTTCGGCCGCACGCCCCACTACCAAGATCTTTCCGATGGCAAGGACGGGCCTGACACCTATGGTCGCGGGCACAACCCCTACGGTTTCTGCGCCTGGATGGCCGGCGGCGGCATCCGCGGCGGCATGGTTCACGGGGTCAGTGACGACTTCGGCTACCGTGCCGTCGATCAGAAAGTGCATATCCACGACTTGCACGCCACGATCCTCCACCAACTCGGCCTCGACCACGAACGGCTTACGTATCGCTACAGCGGCCGCGATTTTCGACTGACCGACGTCTACGGCCGCGTCGTGAAAGAGATTCTCGCCTAGCCGCTCCGGAGGCCCGGGGGCCGGCACCGGAACGACAACTCAAGCCCCACCCAGGCGAAGGACTTCGGCGCTTGTGAGCCGATAGATAGTGCGAATCCGGTTCCGTCCAGCAATCCTGTACCTGACTCTCTCAGAACGTCGTCGCAAGCGTCACAAAGCCGAGAGGCAAGGTCGGAGTGGTGTCGGCAGAGTGGGCGCCGGCGCCGCTGGAACGCCATGGCAGGACCCGACCTGAAGACCGGACCTAGGAAGATCGAAAGGATCGAAGGTGAAGCAGAGTGAAGACCATGCAGCGCAGCCGTGGATCGGCTATGCTGTCCGTGCCGCGAAGGCCAAAACGGAAATCCTGGACAAAGCGAATGGCGGCCCGGTACCGCCGAAACCAAACGAATGATCAAGTACGACCATCGTCACCTGCGTCGTCAACCGAACGGGTTTGAGCAAGACTAGGGCCGAGATGGCCGCCGAAACGGTCTTCGAGACCATGAAGAAGGCCATGGAGCGCATCGAAACTGCGTGGCTTCGGCGTCTTCAATATCAAACCGCGCAAGACCGGTGCTTACCCCTGAGCCGTCTGAGAAGGTGCTGACACCATGGGCCGCTATTTAGAAATCACCCTAGAGAAAAGGCAAGTCCGGTGCGTTGCCCGGCTGCTGGATGAGGAAGCTCCCAGGACCTGTGAGGCAGTCTGGCGCGCTCTGCCACAGGGCGGAGATGTTTTTCATGCCAAGTACGCCAGCAACGAGATCTTCACCCTTGTGTCCGCTTTGGGCGAAGTTGAGCCGGGCCATGAGAACCGAACTATCACACCGATTCCTGGTGACGTTATGTACTTCTACCTGCCTCCGGAAACCCACTTCCCCTCACAGGTGCTGCACCTGCTTCAGGAAGGTCAAGGTTTGGTGGATTTGGCGGTATTCTACGACCGCAACAACTTACTCCTGTCTCCCTCGGAGGGATTTGTTCCTGGGAACGTCTTTGGAAGCATCGTTCGGGGCTTGGACGAAATCAAGAGCGCCGGACATTCCATCTGGCAGGAAGGTCCTGCCGGCGAAAAGCTTCTATTCCAGCGTCTGGAAGGGGCTCAGCTCGCAAGCTGGGAGCTGGAGTGAGAGTCGGCATTCGAGAAGAAGCCGGGAGCGGGCATTGTCAAAGCTAACGCATCACAGGCTGAGACGGCCCCAAGGTACGGGTAGCAAGACCGCGTCCTGAATACTCCACATCGTGGCTTGGTCCCTAGGGATGCGTTGAAAACAAACGGGGAAGTTGGTCAGGGCGCGGAGATTTGAACTCCGGACCTCGTGCTCCAGAAGCAGGCGCGATAAGCCTGTCGGACAACCCTAACCTATTGAAGACACAGGCTCCTCTGGTTGGACAACCTACGAAAACCCGGTCAATAACTGGAACCCCGAATGGAACCCCAGAAAGAACCCACAACGAGTTCGGCGGACACTCCGTATCGGTGTCTTCGAGGACCTCGTCCGCCATCTTGCGGCGCCGGGTGGTAGAGCGGGCTCGGGAACTGATCCGGCAGAGCTGTCAGGCCCGAGAGGTGGTCGTGATTCGACGTGCTGTGTCAGATTCAGTCGCCGGGCACTCGAATGCAATGTTGTGGTGGAAAATCTAACCGCCGAACGGATCCGAGCGTTCCATCGCAGGAACGTCAAAGTGTAACCGCGTACCTAGACTAATGTGTTACCACCAGGGGTCCTGTCACGGTAGAATCGGACCGGCATGGTCGGCCGCACCATCTCGCATTACCGGATCACGGAGAAGCTTTGGTGAGAGTGGGATGGGCCTTCCGGTCCGTGACGTGAGCCGTACGTTCGACATCACCGACGAGCAGCCCCGTCCGCTGTCCTATGAGATTGCTCGCCAGCGGTCACGCTTAAAAGGATCGTCGTGAAGCAAGTCCCCAGAGAACTCGAAGCCGTGGCTCCCTCCTGCCTACGGGTCGCGTTTGCGACGGCTCAGGTCGTTACATCGCTGATGCTTTTGCTTCTCGGGTGCGTAACGAAACTCAGCGCTGCCCCCCCTGCCGAGGCTACACCGCAGCGGCCAACTTTCTCCAACGACAATTCGACCACAGCCCCCGGGACGGTCGAAGTGCAGCTTGGAGGGGTCGGCAACGGAGAGTTCTTCGGGCTTCCGACGGTTTTCAAGTTCACACCCGACGCACCGCAAGGCGTCATGAGCGGTATGGAATTCAGTGTGGGCTTCGACTCCATCTCGAGCGTGCAAATGGGGAGCAACCGTGACACGCGCTTCGGCGACCGAATCGGCTTCGCTATCCGCCGAAGCTCTCTACGAGAGTGGCGGATTTTCCTTCGGCGTAGCCCCCCAAGCAGTCTTCTTCCTGCGCGATGAAGAGGGAGCGCGTTTGGGCGCATCCGCAATCGCCGTGTATAGCTTCGGGCCTAACAGCCTGGTCACCAACCTGGTTTGGTCCGCAGCGACAGACGCATCAGAGAACAATCCGTCGCGCCAGACCAGCGTGATCGCAGGTTACTCACGGACACTCGGCTCAGGACCGCGTTCAAGCCGTGCCGCGGCTTTCGCCGAATACCTGCAGGAATTCCCGGCCGGCCAGCCCTCCCGAGTTTCCCTCCTGCAAGGGATCAGCTACCGCTTGCGTCCCGACCTAGTTCTCGACTTTTCGGTTGAACAAGACGGACTGGCGGCGACCCCATTTGATCTTGTCTTGGCCACCGGACTGACCTACAACCTCGGCCGACTCTTCTGAAGCCTTTTGGGGCCTAATGATCCGGACTGAGACCTGCAAGCAGAACCGGTCCGGCATCTACAGCCGATCTCGTGGCATGGGTTTGTTCCCACCAGATCTCTGTGTTAGCGATCACCGGAAAACGTAGTTTTTTGGACGTGCGCCGACCAGCTCCTCGCCCATCGATCCTCTCGGCGGCGCGGAACAACCCGAAATGGGTTGATCCAGCGACTATGCAGGCCACAAACGACGCACTTGGCAGGGACCGTTGAACTCACTGTGCGCGGCGCAGTGATCGGCCAGGAACCATGATCCGTCACGGAGGCCGTGGCCTCCCGTTGCCGATAGGCACGTTGGCGATGCCGGTGAGCGTGTTTACCTGCCTCCGTCTGCTGATAGCGTCGGTTTGCCGCGCGCCGCTGCTGCCGCCGGGATACCTCACGGCATGGCTGGCTGCAGTAGCGCTGACCACGATCACAATGGCTGCACACCCAGAACAGAGCGCCGCAACCGGGACCGCGACACTGCCGGGGACGAAGTGATGCGCCGATCTCGTTGATGGTCGACAATGCTCCTCGACGCTGACTTGACCAGGATACGACGACTGACGAATGATTCGCACCTTCGGCGCGGATGATGTTGCTGGCACCTCTACCCTCGGCCATTGTTCAAAAAACTACGTTTTTTGATGACCGTTAACAGATCTCTGGATCAGGCTAAGATCGCACCGGCATGGTCGGTCGAACCATCACCCAGGGACGACAACGGAAAGGGAGGTAAGCAAGGGGGGCCGCCAAAAGCCCGGGCGGCTCTGCCAGCGTCTTCTTCCGTAAGGAATGTGGCAGTCAACAGACCAGGTAGCGCAACGCGAGCGACGCAGGGCGGCGCTGTCTTGCGTCGCGCAAGGGATGGAGGTGGACCATCGCACCGACCTGCAGGCGTTATCCTACGTCGTCTACGAGACGGTCTGCGGGCAGCGGCCGTTCATGGGACAGTGCGATCAGGCGCTGCTCTACGAGATCGTCAATTAGGAGCCGAAGCCGCTGACGGGGCTCAGGACGGGCGTCCTCATCGGACTAATTTAGAAGGGAGTCACGTGGCGCCATCGACCGATCCTGATCTCTTCGACCACGGGCGGCTAGCGCGCGAGGTGCTCGTCGAGAACCCGGTTCTGTACCAGAAGATTGGTGCCTCGTGCAACCTGGACCGGGACGCGGTCCCGGGAATCCTCTGTGAGTTGATGCGATTCCTGAATCTCGCCGCCCACTCGCGCTGCGTCCTTACGCCGTCCCGGACCATTGACGACGCGTGGCACGAGTTTATCCTGTGCACGCGCTCCTACAGCGAGTTCTGTACGCGTCACTTTGGACGCATGATCCATCACCACCCCGGTGGCAACGGGCAGACCAACCGTGACCAGTTCCAGCAGACCCTGGCAATTTACCGTGACCACTTCGGCGATCCCGACGAGCGGTTCTGGCCGTCTCCCCGGGTGCTAGAGACCGACGTGGCCGATTGCGGCGGCTGCGAGACATGACTCGCGCCATGCGACCATAGACCGCCCCAACAGACGGAGGACCTATGTACCTACAAAGCTCGCTCTGCATTGATCCATCCCAGATCACCAGCATCGAGGTGAAGAAGCCCACTAAGGCGTTCGCCAAGATGCTGAACGTCATGACCTTCGGGCTCACCTCCGAGAAGGAGGAGCACGAGACCTTCACTGCCATCGCCATCCTCCAGTCCCTCAACAAGATCTTCCGGGGAGTGGGCGTCACCAACATCGTGCGCCTCGCCAAGGATGACGAGGACTTCTATCACGACCGTGAAGGAAAGACCGACGATCTGCGTGAAGCCATGCAGACTTTCCAGCAGATGGGCACCCCGGGTACGAACCGGGTCTTCGAGACCCTGAAGCTGGTCCTCGAGGATCGCGACGACGAGCCTCAAGTACCTCATCGATGTAAACGTGACCCGAGTGCACAAGGTGGGCGAGTATCCCATCAGCATCCTCGTCAACGGGTTGTTGGCTGACTTCTCCGCCGACGCCAGCGTGACACGGGAGCAGCTTGTCGAGCGCCTCAAACCCAGCTTCACCTCCCAGAAAAGGTACGACAAGCTCGTAGACCGCAAGAAACGGCACTTCGGGTCCTACCTCGACCGTCTGGAGGCGGAAATCCGCAAACGGATGGGCACGATGACGTCGTCCGGAATACCAGCGTGCGCATCGTGCGGCCCAACAAGGCGGCGCGCGGGCGCCCTGAGGTGGAGTGCAAGGACCAATACGACCCGTTCTTCTGTTTCTACTACGGGTTTGACGACTTCGACTTCTACTCGTGGCTCTGGTCGGAGATGTGCTACGAGCATCATATTCATTGCTGCGACTGCACGCTCATCGACGAGTACGGGCTGTCGGAGAAGAAGGCTTCGATGCAGGTAGCAACAACGCCATGAATCCAGAAGAGGACTTCGAGACCCCGGCCGAGAGCGATGTCGAGTACTTCCCGGGCAGTGACTTCGCAAACAGCATCGCCGAGAGCGGCGTCACCGTCGGCTCCGAGGGAGGCGGCGCTGGCGAGACAGCGTCTGGCTGGGCGGACTCCGTGTCTGATCCGGTCAGCTCGGACGGCGGCAGCAGCTGTGGTAGTAGCTGCGGCGGCAGCTGTGGCGGCGAATAGCCGCGGCAGGCGGAGGTACGATGTCTCGACGGGCGGACAGCGTTCGTCATGATTCGTGCGTCGCAGGCGGACAGTGGCGTTCGCATGCATGTGATCGTGAAAGGTGTTGGTCCACGAGTTGCTCGAGGCGCGTGACGACAAACGTCTCCTGCGTTTACAGAAACAGCTGGCCAAGCAAGACCTGCTGATCGTGGACGAACTGGGCTACGTCCCCTTGTCGAAGACGGGCTCGGAGTTACTGTTCGAGATCTTCAGCCAGCGCTACGAGCGGGCCGCCACCTTTCTCTGCATACCGGAGGCGCCGCGGGACGTGGCCAGCCGAGGCGCGACCCCTTGGTTCTGAGCCGCGCGCGCAAGCAAGCGGTGAGGACCGTCGGGTCTCCTCGGTCTCGGTCGTCAAAGGCGCGACGTGTGTGGTCAGAGTTTTGTGTGCCAGTAGGCTGGGACGTCAGGCTCGGGTATACTACAGGCACTTGACAGAGGGACAGGATCGAGTCTCGAGGCCGGCTGGAATTGGGCTGAGGGAAGGCTCTGCTTCGCTGTCTGCTTTCCACTGAGACAAAGACCAACAAAGCGCGATGATGCCGCACGACCCCCATGAATGGACGAATGGGATTTCCAAGATTCCCTCGAGGGAGGAGACCAATCTATGTCGGTTTTGAAAAACACGGTGCTAGCCTCTATTGGTTTGTTTGAAATCACGAAAGCGCGCGCTGAAAGGATCATCGATGATCTCATCCAGAAGGGCGAGCTGACTCGATCAGACCGCAAGAAGGCCGTTCTCGAGCTCCTGGATAAGGCAGAGCAATCGAGCGCGCGTTTCAGAAAGAAGGTGCTCACGGAAGTTGATCAGGCGCAGAGTGCGATATCCAAAATGGCGGAGGACCTCAAATGGGCGCGTCAAGCAGAGATGAAGAAGCTACAGAGCAAAGTCAGCAGGTTGACGAAAGCCGTAGAAGCACTCCAGAAGAACACGGAAGAGACCAAGCAACCGATCCGAGCTAGAAAACCAAAGAAGAAGCAATGAGAAGACGAATCGCTGGAGCGGTCCAAGCAGCAGAACAAAGGATGCCCGCGCCCCTGGAGGCGAGCCGGTGGAGGCGCCCAACGGCAGGAAAGGTTGAAGTCGGTGGCTCGGCGCACCGACGTTTCCTCGGGCAGGATCTCATCCGGTGACGTTCTCTCGGGAGTTCCCTCCATGCCCCGAAAGAATCATGAAGGGGGCATCGTCGTATATGATGATCGCGTAACGACTCCGATGAAGATGAACTCCAAGCAGTGGCTGTTGGCGATCGGTGCCGGGATTGTCGTCGGCGCGGGCGTGTACCTGATGCTCCCGCTGATCGTCGTGGCGGCCGTGAGCGCGGTCGTGGCCTCGCTCGTGGCCATTTTGGTCTACCGGTATCTCGACAGTCAGACCAAAGTGAAGGACGTGCCGGCTAAGACCGATCCGCGCCAAGAGCTGATGTCCCTGCTCGATCGCCTTGTCGCACTCAACATCGACATCCGCGAGGCAGGGCTTGCTTCGGACGTGCTTCTCCGGGTGGAGACCATCGTTGACAAACTGCGCGATCTCCTTCCCGAGCTCAATGAGCGGTATCCTGGACATGAGTTGGCCTGGACCCTCAACCAAATGGCCAGGGCGTATTTGAGCAAGGTCGTCCGACCCTACGTGGCTTTGTCTGAGGCCGATCGGGCCGAGCGGAAACAAGAGCTGCTGAAGAGCCTGAACGGAGTGGAAGCGGAAGTCGACAACGTTGCGGACCTGGTTCAGGGTGACAAGAGGGGAGACTTCAGGGCCAAGGCGGCGTTCTTGCGCGCCCGTTTCGTTCAAGAGTCCTAGCGACCGAAAGAGGAGGATCGAACCACCATGAGCGCAGGCAACCAGACACAACCGGCAACCCCGGCCGAGGCGGCTCCGCCACCACCCGTCGCTCTGACTCCGGTGAAACCCAAAGGGCTGGAATCCGAAGACGAAACCCGGCTGCAAGAAACAGCGCTGCAGCTCGCCGGCGAGGTTCACAAGGACGCCGGTAACCGGCAGGTCGCGCGGCGGCTGAGCGCTCTCGGCGTGCGTGAGCAGCAGAAGGCTTCGAAGGAGATCGGCCTTCTGAAAACGCGCGTCGGCACGATGCTCGGCCAGCTCGAAGGCGAGGGCGCGGAGATCCCGAGGACGCTGATCGAGCTGCGCCACACGATGGACGAAATCAATCCCAACGTCCTCAGCCAGCCGAGCGGGATCGCAAAGTGGGTCGGCAAAGTACCCGGCGTGGGCACGGTCCTCAAGAGGATTGCGGTCAAGTACGAGTCCGTCCAAACACAAATCGACCACATCATGAACGGGCTGCGTCACGGCAAGGACAAGCTACTGCAAGACAACGCTGAGCTTGAACAGCTTTATGAGCAGGTTGGACACGCGCAGCTTGGGGTGCAGGAGAGCGCCTACGTCGGAGAGCTGCTGTGGCAGAAGATTGAAGACAAGTTGCCGGAAGCGACGGAGCCGGCCGAGCGGCAGAAGCTACAAGCGATGATGCACAGGGTCGCCATGCGGGTCCAGGACCTGCGCACGATGGAGCAGGTCAATCTGCAGTTCTTCGCTTCGATCGACATGACGATCCAGAACAACGACACGCTCTGCGAGCAGGTCGACCGCACCGTCATGGTAACGCAAAGCCTGTTGACAGTCGGCTTGGCGATCCAGGCGGCTCTGGCGAGTCAGAAGCAGATCGCCACCGCCGTGAAAAGTGTCCAGGAGAGCACCGCGGCTATGCTTGAGGCCAACGCTTCGGCGATCGGCCGACAGACGACGGAGATCGGCGAAATGCAGAACAACCCCGTGATCGCTCTCGAAAGCGTGAAGAAGGCCCACAACAGTTTGATTGAGGCGATGGATAAGATGGAGGAGATCCGTGCCGTCGGAACCGAGAAAGCGAGAGCGGGTATCGCTGAGCTGAATAAGATGTCGGCTGCACTTGAGCCGAAAGTCGAGGCGCTGCAAGCGGCTCGCGATCTTCCGCCGGCGCAACTTCCCGGGGCGACGCCGGCAGAGTTGGAGGCGCCGCCGGAGCAGCCTGCATCGTAGGACGGAGTCTCTGTTGCCGTCCCGAGTACGACAGGCTTTCTCCAGAATAGCCGACTAGCATGCCAACCCTCCTCGATCCAGCCGGGCGCAAACGCTATGAAGATCAGTTTGCGGCGATCCGTAAAATGCCGAGGCCGATTCCGCCCAGTGACCGCCACAAACACTCCATTGAAGACGTCAAGAATGGGGCCTACATCCGCTTCGAAGGCAAGTCCTACCGCGTCGAGAGTACCAACGTGTATGAGCGAAGCGGCTATCGCTGGCCCGAGCTGGTCCTCTACTGCCTGCACGACGGTGAGACGCGGTACACCGAATGGGAAAAGGAAGACGAGGTCTCCGTGTACGTCTCACGGGAAAAACTCAGCTTCGCCCAGGTCGGATTGAAGGGCAAGGAAGAGCTGTGGGAGATCTCCGAAGATGAAGAAGGTGTGGCGAGACACGGGGAAAGGGTCTTCCGCTACCATGAGGACTCCGCCGTGACCTTCTACCGCGATGACGGCGAGCAGGGCGTGCCCTTCCACCAATACCTCTTTGCCGAGGAGGGAAGCAAGGCGTTTATCGGCATTGAGGAGTGGGGCGACGAAGATGACGGTTATGAGCACAACGTGACCTTGAGCGAATACTTGGATCCAAGTGCCATCGAAGTCTTGGTTGCCGAGGACGGCAAAAGTGCCTGAGGTCGCTTACAAAGACAGGTCGGCCGGCGACCTGCGGCTTCGTCTATTCAGCAACCTCGTAGATCCGGCTCTGTTCACCGTAGTGTGCCAAGGCCGCGCGCTGGCAAACGGGATGCGAATCGACGCGCACATCCTTGGAGCCAGCCATATGATCCGTTTTCGGGCGGGGGCCAGTTGCCTGAGCGAGGTGCTCGTATGCTCGGACGCCGCGCTGCAAACATGGCCCGGGAGTTGCGTGTCGCACAAGCCGGCAAGCGGACCGCTGGATCTGGAACTGGACAACGTCGTGTATCAATTCACCGGAGAACTGTTGCGCCGCAGTGCAGCCGAAAGGCTGCTGGGAAACCTCAGGGCCCGCCTTGCTGCAGCGCGGACGCGGCCGGACGAAATCGGCCTCTCGTTCGAATTTCCTGCCGAAGTCCGGTCGGAGAAACCGGCGGAGACACTGCTGTGGGCGCGGCTTGGACCAGCAGGCGCTGAGATCGAGACGGTTCATTCTTATCCGTCAGAAGACTCCGTGGTCTGGACGCAGTCGTCGGCAGTCCGGACTGTGGGCGCGCGACACGCTACGTCCCCGATCCAAGAAGTGCGGCAGCCTGTTGAAATTGCGAGTTAATGTCTGCGGCCCCGCTTGACGGCCGTGAGTAGATCCGCCATGAACCGATATGTGACAGCCACTCTCCTGGTTCTGCTGACGGCATGCGGTGGTCTGCCAGACGTTAGCGTCAGCCTCGCCGAAGCCATTCACAAACGGGTCGAGCAGACCAGGCAGGAGGTGGACGCGCAGGAAAAGGCGTACGGGCAGTTCCAGAAGTCGGCCCAATACGGCCCCCTCGCGCGATACGCCGAGAAAGAATCTTGGGCGCAGAGGTTCACAGCCGCTCGCAAGATTCTCGACTCGGCGGAAACTCTCTATCAGAAGACTGTCACCCCGATCCTCGAAAGGGACGATGAAAAAGAGCTGCAGGCTCTCAACGAAAATCTCAAGAAGATCTCGGTGCTGACCGCCAGCGCTCGCAAGATATCGCTGGAGTGGAAGGAGCGAAGCGATTTCATCACCAAGAGCCGCGAGAGCGCGCCTGTGCTGATCCGCGGCGCAAATGCAGATTTGCAAAAGCAGAGGAATCAAAATCAGGCTGTAGGCAAGATCGCGGCCCAGACCGCCCAAGAGTTCCCGGCTCGCAAAGAGGACATCGGCAAGCTGCTCCAGCCCCTGACGGCACTTGTAAACGAATCAGAGACGGCACACGAAGCGATCCGTGGCGAGTCAGGCAAGGTCGGGTCCGATGATGCCGACTACGCGTTGATCGGCGACAACCGTCAGATCCTGTCGGAGAACGCCACGAGGTTTGAGAAGTCCGGCGCACAGGTCACCGCAAAGCTAGGCGAGCTTTCGCGGAGCTACTCCAAGACGCTGATCGACATGCAGGCCGAGTATGCCGTGATCATCCGACGGTACAGTTGGGATGACTCGCTCAACTACCCGAGGGTGCATCACTACGACTATCGTCCGCGTCAGGTGGATCTGGAGACGTACAACCACCTCACCAACAACACAGCCGTGGGCTTAGGGCAGTGGAAGGCCGGCTGGTTCGGGAGCGGACTGAAGCTCTACAGGCACGTCGACCCGAGGCGATGGGACACTCTACGGATCGACCCCCGAGAGAGTTGGCCCAGCCGCAACGACAACGCTGGCGAATACTGGGTCGAGGACGACAAGGTGAACTACTACCACAAGTACTTGGTGGTAGAGAACGAGGAGACCTCCGAGACCGCCTTCGTCGCGGTCAGCGCGGCACTCTTCCTCGCCAACGTCGACAACCTGGGCATGGATGTCGAGGCGAAACCGTATGGCAGCTTCGAGGATGAAAAACTGACCCACGCCGCCCCGCCCGGAATGGCCTACGTCGGGAATCCGAGATACGGTCACTGGGCCTCAGATGGCCGGGGAGGGAGCGTCTGGACCTGGGTAGGACCCTACTTGCTCTACCGGAGCCTGTTCGGATGCCCTACCACTACGGTCGGGCTTCCTGGTCCACTTGGTCGGGCGGCTATCGGGGTTCACGCCCCTACTATGGCGGCACGGCGGCCGCGCCGTTGTACGGAACAAGAGGTAAGACGACCCAAACCTCTCCCAGGTATCAGAACTCGTCGTTTGGAAGAACAGGCGGGTTTCAGCAGGTGTCGGCGTCAGTACGAGGAGCGGGCCCCGGCGGCCGCGGAGGCGGTTTCGGTGGTAGCGGAAAGTAATACGAGGACGTGATGCAATTCATTGAGACTTTGGTTCACGGTGCGGTCGACACCCTTTTTGTCTTTCTGATCCTTCTGTTAGCCAAGAAGCTCCGAGACGCGCGCTTTCGTGCCGCCGTGGCTCCGGCCGACGGAGGCGATTCCGTAGAATACACCGCCGATTACCAAATCGAAGAAGAGAGCAATCTGGCGGTGGCTCTGCGCCGCTGTGGCTTGAGCATTGGTTTCGGCTTCGGTCTCGCCGGGGTTGTCAGCGGAGGGGTCAGTCGCTTCTCGGCAGGATGGGAAGTAGTGCTACGAGACACCGGAGAACTGCTGCTCTCCTGTGTCCTGTTGCTTGTCTTTCTGTTCGTGGCCGAGTTCGTTGTTGAAAAGATCATCTTGCG
>JAKZVK010000424.1:0-5244 GCA_047516085.1 Bryobacterales bacterium | reverse complement strand
ACGATTGCGAGGCCAACCCACCAAAGCGTGGAGATGGCTCGACGCTGCCCGTCAGCGCGAGCCACAACTCTTCGCTCACTGGCACCTCCTCGCTTCAACCCCACGCCGAACTGTGGGAGCCGTATGACGGGAGACTGTCACGTACGGTTCTAAGAGAGCGGGAGGGGGAGGTTCCCTCCCGCCACTCACCAGGCAATCGCGACGGTCGCCTACCGGACCGTCAACGAACCCGAGAACAGGATGCGGCTCGTGATCGCAGCCAAGTCGACAACCGCAGGGCTCGCGTCTGCTCGGCGTTCACCGTTGACCAAGGAACCCCACTAGGCAGTTGAAGCTTGTGGGTCGTCATGGGATCCTTAGTGATGTTTGCGTAGGTGCTCTAGGATTTCGCGCATCGCCCGGCAGTCGGTTTCGTTGTAGTCGCGGACCTGTTGCATCAGGTCAAGGTCTTCTAGGCGTCCAGTTGCGCCCTGTTGAAGTTCCTTTTGGCATGACCACGCAGCGACCATCGCTCCCAGTCCGTCTGCTGGCCCGTCGGTCCATTGCGTTGCGACGAGCCCGGCCCGATGCATGGCGTTGGTCATGGCCTTGAGCCCGAAACCGTGAGCGCCCCGCACGACTACCGGTTGTGCCTTGATGGCCTCCTTGAGCAAGTCGAACCAGTTCGGGGAGGCCCAAGCGGCGCTGCGCTGTGGGTGTCGTTGGGTGGCTGCGTTGTAGGCGGTCTCCAGCGTCGACTGCTCGTGGCCTGACCAGTGGATGACCCTCGGGTCACTGCCGGGTGCGACCCTGTCACGGACATTGGCCATGTGTTCAAGCCAGTGATCGATCACGACGGCTTCGGATGGCTCCGTGAGATCGTCTGCGATGAAGCACTCGAAATGCCACGCGCCGTCTTCGATGTGCCCGCAGCCGATCATGAAGATCAGTGGCTGACCGCCCCGGTAGGGGATCTTGGAGAAGTCGTCGTCGATGTCGTTGACCGTCTCGTAGTCCACGAAGAACTCCAATGAGGGCTCGGGGGCCCACTGCGAGCGTTGCGCGGTCACGATCTTGGGGCGGACCGCCGTCAGGTCCGCCGCCGGCTTCGGCTGTGGAGGCGCAGAGCGGTTCACTGCGAGCAGCGCCCGAAGCGTGGCCGTCCTTACATCTCCTGTGACGCCTAGTGCTTCGGGCGTTGCGTTCGGATCCCTCCAAGATGTCAGTCCTTTGGCATTGGCGTCTCGACGCTTGGCTGCGCTGACATTCCACAACGCCGTGAGATCCTCGGTCCGCTCGATGATCTTCTTGACCGCGCTCGACCATTCGCCGGGCTCGCCCTTGGCGTTGGGACGCAACTCGTTCACGGTGGGCGCGGGCAGCGCATCCCAGTTCTGCCCGTTCTGACGCATCCGGCGAAGCCACTCCGCGGCCCGGTCCGCGTGATCGCCCAGTGGTCCTCCCCGAAGGACCTCGTTGTGGCTGACGGGAGCGAGATTGTCCATGCACGAATTGACTCGGGTCTGCTGGCCCTTTTTGGTCTGGGTCCAGCCGCGGCCCAACAGGAACGCTCTCGGAGGCAGATAGCCCTGGATCCGTGCGAGCGCGCGGTTGTAGATGTGCAACTGCACCTTGTACGCGGCGTTGGAGCCGGACGCGCCGAGCCCGCCGCCCGCCAACAGCCGCAGGGTCGTGTACTTGATGTCGACCACCACGTAGTGGCGACTCCCTGTGGGCAGGTCTCCCGCCGCCACTGCGGCCTGCGCCGACGACAGCGAACCGGGGAACAGCATCGCCAGCACGTCGCTGCGTACCAGGAGGTCCGGCATCCCATAGGTCTTGTGCTCGGGGTCGCGCAGCACGCCCTGGCAGATGATCTCCACCCCGTCGCTCATCGCCTTCCAAGTCTCTTCAGCCAGGCCAAGGTCCCAGCTGGGCCGTTGCGAGCCACTCTCGGCGCCTACGGCGAGAACCTGACCCAACCCCAGACCCTCCAGATGCTCGATTACCGCCCGCTCGAATTCGATGCCCTTAGCCATAATGAATCTGACAAAGTCGGTGCGCTCCTCGACAACGTCGAGCACAAAGCCCTTTGACTCGCCGTAGCGGTCAAGCCAATCCAACAACGGGTCCTCAAGAACATGGTTGCGGGTCCTAGACGCCGACACCCACTGCTCCCAGTCGGATCGGCTAGACGGATCTACCAGCGTTCCGCCGTCGGTGTACGTAATCGCCTTCTTCCCCACTGTTCAACCCTCTGCGTTGTCCCTGAACCTGACGAAAGACAAAGTACGCCATGGGTATGACAGATTCCTGACGACGAACGGCTCCCCCCGTCGTTGAGCGCCTACGACAACGTCCTGGACGCCGAATGGGCCCCCACTAATCAAGCGCCCCGAGCTGCAAGGCGGGCCCGTCTCGCTGCTCCGGAGATCGGGATCTTTGGAGCACGGTCGCCGCTGTGGGTGCAGCGACGACGACCCGACATGCCATAGGAACGGCGTGAGCCGCCCCAGCGCGGTGTCACCCCTCCGCGGCGGCGGGCGTGTCCGGGACGTGCACGGCCGAAGCGAGCATCGCTGCGCTCAGATAGCTGGCCTTGTGGGCGTAGTCTGCTGTGCCGGGTTCGATCCCGTGGCCTAGCAGCAAGACCTCGACGGCGTTGCAGACGGTTTCTTCGAGGGTGTCTCCCCGGGATGCGGCGATCGACGCGCGGCGCGGCAGGCAGCCGATGGGGATGTCGGTGCCCATCGACGCCCAGGACCCGGAGGCTGTGACCAGCTGCGCTGAGATCAATCCCGGCGCTCCGGCGAGGAACGCGGCCTCCGTCGCGGTCCCGGCCGCGTGGTAGAACCACTCGACGGAACTCTCGCCGGGGATATCGATGACCGTTTCGAGGTGTTCGGCGAGCCCTTCGGTCACGGGGCCGCGCTCGCGCAGCTGCGGCCATAGCGACACCAGCGGCTCGCGCACCCCGTATGCGTCGGTGGGCCGGTACCAGTCAACGGACGCGGCCTCCACGACCGCTGAAATAAACTGGGAGCGGGTCCGTTCAGGGTCGCGCACAGGCAGACGCACATGCACGAACGGCGGGATCAGCCCCGACTCCGGCAGCGGGCCGGGCCTCACCCCCGACGGCAGCTTCCACGTCACTTCCTCGTGCGGTTCGAACTTGTGTGGAAGCCCCGCCGTTGCCATTTGGACGCCGAGCTCGCTGGCGGCGTCGCTCAGCGCCCGCATCAGCGCCTTGTGGGAGCCCGGTGCAGGTTGGCGCGGCTGGTACTCACGGATCTGGTAGGGAGGCGGGGTCTTGTCGGTCATGTTCTCGTGCTGTCGACGCCTCGCTGTGCGTTAGGTATTCAGGTGTTGTCGGTATTCGGGTGTTGTCGGTATTCGGGTGTTGTCACACCCTGGTGTATCGATGGTGGCTATCGAGGAGCGGGTTGCGGTCCAGTGTCCCAGGCAATGGTACTCCTTCGGCTCGCGGCGGGATCTGCTGAGCTCCCATAGCGCGCAGCTCTGCTGTCACCGTCGTGTGGTGCCCGAAACCCTGTCGCGGGTCTGGTTCGGCGGCTCTTCGGCATTCGTTGATGAGGCTGCAGCAGCGTGCCGCTCGAGCAATTCGAAGCTGCTGTTGCTCGTTGGCGTTTGGCGGCCGCGTCGGCGCTGGGGATCGCTGGTTTTAGCGAACACATCGACAGATGATGTGTATGTGCATGGCGGAACTTCCCGGCCTCTGCTGCGATCCGGCGGTGTCCTTCGGCGGATCTTGTGCCGGTTGGGATTTGTGGTACGGGCAGGTCTTCTTGGGGTTCTGGCATTCCCCGCGCTGGGCGCTTGGGGCGTCTCGTCTGCGGCGACGTTTCTTCGGCCTCTGTTACGGCGCCGGGGGTGGCCCGTCGTCGGGATATGACACGGTTGCTGGCAGAGCGTCTGTGAGGCTGGCGAGCTGACGTCGGAACCGTTTGCTCACACCTCGTTCGCGTTGTCCCACAGCGATCACAGCGTCGCGGCGTATCAACGCTCTGGGACCGAGGCGCGTCACCGAGGTGCCGTCGGCGACCATCTCGATGCAGGTGTCCCAGTCCCACCCGGTGTAGGCGGAGTAGCGCACGGCCTCCAGCACTGTCACTTCGGCCCAGGTCAGTTCTCGGCGGGCTTCGTTGGAGCGCGACAGGAACTTGCAGAACTGTACCTGTGCGCGAGGAGCGCGCCCGACGACGCAGATGTGATAGTTGATCGGTGTCTGCCAGTTCCAGCCCAGCGCGTTGACCGCGGAGAGCGCCCCGTAGCCTGAGCCGGCACCGGCCACAGACATAGCCACCTTGGGGCGGCTATAGGCCAATGCGCCTTTGCGAAATGGGTTCTCTACTCGTATGTAGATGCCTTTGGCGACGCGCTCGACCCGCGGGTCGCGGCTGGCCATCTGGCTGAGCGTCTTGGCCACGACCTGTCTGGGTCCGGGCACGTCGCTCAGTTTGAAGATCGACCACGCTGGCATGGCTGCTACCCAGTCGCGCACGCGTGCGGCCTGTGTGTCGGGCCTGTACGCCACCGGCGGAGGGATCGCTGCGGCCATGACTCGACCATATCAAACCCGCAGTCTGCTACCGTGTTATGACTCTTTTGCCGCCCACCGGGTCCGCAAGCTGTCCGCCACACAGACACTGCGGGCGCTGGTACAACAAATACGAAGTCCCCAAGAACCCGAAGCTCCGACTTGAAGGGCTTCCCGGTGGTGGTGTTGCGGGATCCGTAGAACTCGAGGCGTCTCAGCGTCTCAGCGTCTTCTTGCTCTGGCGACGACGCCGGCGATCATGGCGGCGAGCTCTTCGACGCGCACCCGGAACAGCCGCCGATGCGGTGGGTGTTCTGTGGCGGCCGCGTAAAGCAGCGCGTCGGGGTCAGGCACGATGACGCCATTTTTGATGCGAATTCCCAGCCGGATGCTCGCTCTTTCGAGGCCGGCTTGCCACCGGTCGCTGTCTTCGTGGAAATCGCTGGCCCAGCGGTCGAAGGTGGCCACCGCTTCAAGGTAGGTGGCTTCGCTGGTGTTGAGCTCGCGCCGGCGCGGGTTGCGCCGCCCGACGAGCGTGACGGCAGCGACGGGGGCGCGGCAGCGGGGTTCGCCGGGCACCGCGAAGGCGTACTGTACCGGTACCTGTCTGCACCACCCGGCGCGGCTCGCTCCGAAGTGTTTCGCTGCCGCGGCGTGGGGGCCTGCGTAGGCATCGCCGATCCGCACCAGCGACGGCAGATACAGCC
>JAKZVK010000423.1:0-3520 GCA_047516085.1 Bryobacterales bacterium | reverse complement strand
CGCGAAGAGGTTCGCCACACCCTCCAAGCCGGTTTCAACAACCTCTACATCTTCGGCACCGCCGGGGAGGGCTACGCCGTCGACACCGCCCGCTTCCAACAAATCGTCAAGGTCTTTCACGAAGAGACCCGCGGCGAGGGGGTCTTCCCGCAAGTCGGCGTGATCGGCCTATCAACAGCCAACATCGTCGAGCGCATCTCGTTCGCCTATGAAACCGGCTTCCGCGTGTTTCAAATCTCGCTCCCCTCGTGGGGCGTGCTCGACGACACCGAGATGCTGCGGTTCTTCAGCGACGTCTGCGGCAGGTTTCCCGACTGCAAGTTCCTGCACTACAATCTCCCACGCACCAAGCGCGTCCTCACCGGCGACCACTACCGCCGCATAGCCGACGCCGTACCCAACCTCGTCGCCACCAAGAACACCGCCACCAACCACGCCTCGACGATCGACCTGCTCAAGAAAGCGCCGGAGTTGCAGCACTTTCTCAGTGAGGGCATGTTCGCGTTTGGAACGCTTTGCGGTGAGTGCTCGGTGCTCAGCTCGTACGGGCCGATGCTGCCGTCGAAGACCAAGGAGCTGTTCGAGTACGCCGTCAGCGGCCAGGTCGAAAAGCTATTCCGCTTTCACAAGGAGTACATGACCGTGGTCGCCGACGTGACCGCCCCCATGCTAGCCCACCCCAAGATCGACGGTGCTTACGACAAAGTGCTCGTCCGGCTTGGCGGACTGCCGATGCCGTTGCGGTTGCTCTCGCCCTACGAAGGGTTGCCGATGTCGGTTTACGAGGAGTGCCGCCGCGTCCTTCACGAGAAGTACCCCGACTGGGTGGAGTCCTCGTAGAGCGTCGAGCCGCCATCGAGCCGCATGTCGAACGACACGCCGAAGCCGGACGCCACCGGCAGCGCCGCCTACGGCAATCTCATCACCGAAGAGATGACGCGCCACAATGCGCGCGTCTTCCTCATCAGCTACCTACTCATCTACTTCGCCGCGCCCGCCGTCTACATCGGCATCGTGCAAGCGGCCCTTATCGACAAGCTCGGCGCCAGCGCGACCATGGCCAACCTCCCGCTCGCCGGCTACAAGCTCGGGGCCCTGGCTCCCCTGTTGCTCTCGTGGCTTTTGCCGCATCGCCTCGAACGCAACGTCGTTGTCTGGGCCAACGTCGTCACGACCGTCTTGCTTAGCCTGGTGTTCCTGTCGCTCGCGCTGCCGGTGTCAAACGACCTCCGCATCACGGTGATCATCTTGCAAGGGTTGCTGCAAGGGCTCTCCAGCTCGGTCTCGATGGTCTTTCAACTGCAGTGCCTGACGCGCGGCACGACGTCGGCAGGCCGCATCCGCGTCCTGAAACGGACGTTCACCCTCACGCCATTCTCTGCCGTTGCCGGCTCACTCGCCGCACAGTGGGTGCTCGACCCGAACTTCACTTTTCTCCAATTCCCCTACGACTTCGCGGCGATCTACCTCGTCGCAGTCCCATGCATCGCGGGCGTGGCCTGGGTCAGCACCCAATACGACCTCGCCCCACTCGCCGACGAGCCCCGCAAGCAGCTGTTCGGCTATCTATTGGGCAGCGTGCGCGAGTTCACCCGATCGAGGTCCCTGGGGCTCGCCTGGTTGGGCTACTGGCTGTGGTATATCGTGCTGTCGATCATTCCCAACATTTCCCTTCTGGCCAGAGAGAAACTCGGCCAGGACCCCAAGAACTTCGCCGGCTACCAGAACGCCTTGCTGTTCGGCTTCAAGTCCGTCGGTGGGTACGGGCTGGGCCTGCTGGCCATGCGCTACGGGCTGCGCATGAGCGCGTTGACGTCGTCGGCACTGCTCTGCGCGAGCGTTGTATGGGCGTGGACGGTGCCCGGCTACGGGTATCTGTTCGCCTTCGGCCTGATCGGCGCCGGACAACTCGGCGGCACCTACTTCCCGAACTTCGCGGCCGTGCTCTCCTCGCCTGAAGCCGGCACACGCAACCTGGCTCTGATCCAACTCGCCGCGCCGGCGGCTTTCTTCGGACCGGCGGTTCACGGATGGCTGGTTGACCAGTCGGGTTTCCCGGCCAGCTTCATCTTCGGCTTAGCGGCCGCGTTGCTATCAATGCTGATGGTGACGGCGATCAAGGATCGAGCTAGGCCGGATGCGGCGTGAGCCTCTGCCGGCTCAGGGCTCCCCTACACCGACTCGCTACTCGAGCTCTCCCACTCCCGCTCCAGCATCCTCGTGTACTCGCCCGAGGCGTAGAGCGTGAACGGGAACTTCTCTTCGGGCAGGATGGGGCTCTTGGTCAAGTCCCGCCACGCGGCATAGGCGTAGTCGGCATAGCGGAAGTAGTAGCGTAGGTAGTCGGCCTGTAGATCGTCCCGCGCGGGCGGTTCGAGAAACTGCACGAAGATACCGATCGAGCGTGAGAAGATGCGCGGGTACTCGATGACGCCCCAAGTCTTGAGCTTCTCGATCACGTCGAGGGGGGTCTGTTTGATCAGCAGATGGGCGAAGCTCTGCGGCTGAAGATTCGCCTTCACGAGATCCGGCTCCCGGATGCAACCCTCGATACATTGCTCCAGCCAGCGATACACGTCCTTGCCGACATAGAACAGCATGCGCACCTCGGCATAGCGGCCGTCGAGAAGTTGGCGGTCCAGATCGGCCATCTCTGCCGAGGAGCCCTCGCCCCCCTTGAGCATCGACAGCGACGCCTTGGCGCTCTCCAACACTCGCACGGTCGAGGCGGAGTCGGTGAACGGATGCAAGATCATCGGCGGCAGCGGATGAACGCTCTCCACCTCAAGGGTCGGCTGTTGGGACATGGACCTCCTCAACCCTTATCGGCCCCAACCTCGAAAGATAGCCGCGACCAACAAACAGGGGCTCTCGGGCTAAAAACCAGTATGCCACAGGACTTGTGACGCCCCTGCCTCTAGGGATGCGGGCGCGGCTTCCGGCCCTCAGCCCACCGTCACCTTGGCAAGCTCTTCTTCATCGAAGTCGACACCCAGGCCCGGCCCCGTAGGCACCGCCAGATGGCCTCCCCGGTAAGCTGTTGCGCGTCTTGAGCAACCGGTCCGGCTTGTCGCGGTCAGGAGGGTGGCGTAGGATGAAAGTTTCGATTTTGGCGATTTTCTGCGCCGGGTGAGCGGCCGCCACCGCCGCGGCTTCCGACAAGCGAAGACCAACCGGCAAGCACGCTGCCATCTTCAACAGTTCACGTCTCGTCATGGGTCGAACCATCTCCTCCGAAGAAAACAGCCTGTTTAGACGACGCAGCCTAGCCCGTCGGCCTGCGGTCCCGCACCCTGACAGCTGCGGTTTTACCGAGGTCATCCGGTCGTGAGGAACATGAAGAGCCTCGGCCCGCTGATCGGCCTCGCCGCCGTGTACCTCTTCTTCTGCTTTTGGGCGGGTGAGCCTTTCTACTCGAGCTTCAACCGGGTCACCGTCCTGACCCAAAGCGTCATCGTGACCGCCGGCGCGCTGGGGATGACGCTGATCATCATCTCGGGAGGCATCGACCTCAGCGCCG
>JAKZVK010000422.1:0-2563 GCA_047516085.1 Bryobacterales bacterium | reverse complement strand
AGGCTTTCGATTTGCATCGCCACCCCCAACAACGCCGCGTGCAACACCTCGGGGCAGGCCTCCCGGACGCGCTCGACCCATTGGGTCTGGGCGCATCGGCCCAAGCGGATGCCGTGCGACTTCGCCATGCCGCGCAAACTCGTTTTCAATTTCGTGCGGCATTCGAGCAGGGCCTCGCGCGCCCGCAACAGCGTGCGTTGTTGTTCGGTCTCGAGCTTGCGCGGCGCGACGGGATTCAACAGGGCCGGGTTGGTGCGGCCCAGCTCGGCCAACCAATAGGCGTCGTTGCGGTCGTTTTTCGAGTCGGATTGACTGATCAGGCGCAACTGCCGCGCGTCGGCGACGAGCACGTCGTGGGCGAGGGCGGCCAGGCGTCGGCGAATCCAGTTGCTGTGGCTGCCGGTTTCGATCACAATGCGCAGCCTGGGCCAACGGCGGAACCAGCGATCCAAGGCCTCCGGGCGGGTGGGGACTTGGCATTCCTCGAGGCTTTCGCCATCGAGGTCGGTGAGCCGCACGAAGCAACGTTTGTCGCCGATGTCGACGCCGACGACGGCCGAAATTTCGTTGTCTTTTTGCATCTGGATGCGTTGTTGTTCTAATTGTTGTTCGAGTTGGGTGAGTGGGCGGGTTTTGGATTTTCCCGCGGCGCCTTCGGCGCTTGGCGGTGCTTTGGTGGTTCGCGGTTTGTTGCTTTGGTGTTTTTGGGTTTCGTGTTTGCTATTCTTCTTCATGGCTGGTCGCCTCCTTTTCAAAAATCTGCTTTGCACCTCCCTTGTGGAGAAGTGCGTTGCTGCCGGTAGCGTAGCGCTTCCCGGCGGCAAGCGACCAGCCTCTCATCCCATCTCTGTATCCGCATTTTGAATTGTGTGCACGGGGAAAAAAGGGCGGGGGATCGGTTTCCCGAGGCCCCCGCCTTCCAAGGAGGGAACAACCGACTACACAAGGAACGACTACATGCCTGATCGACTTAACTGCAGCCCGAGGTCGAGCCGCAGTTTTCGCATTTGTAACAACTCCCGTTGCTGGTCATCAGCGAACCGCACTCCGAGCAAATCGGCGCGTCCTGGGTGGCTCGGAAGGGCAACTCTCGCTGCGGTTCCGGTTCGGTCGGTTTCAGGTTGGGGGACTCGCCGACTTCCGATACCCGATAGTCCCGCGAGATGAACTTCGCCCCCAGCCAGCGGAAGATGTAGTCCATGATCGACTTGGCGTAGGGGATGTCGGTATTGCCGGTCCATCCGCTGGGCTCAAAGCGCACGTGCTGAAACTTGTCGACCAAGACCCGCAGCGGCACGCCGTATTGCAGCGTCATTGAAACCGCCGTCGCGAAGCTGTCCATCAAGCCGGAAATCGTCGACCCTTCCTTCGCCATGCGAATGAATAGCTCCCCGGGCGTGCCGTCGTCGTACATGCCCACGGTAATGTAGCCTTCATGGCCGCCGACCGAGAATTTGTGCGTGACCGACTGCCGCTCGTCGGGCAGCTTGCGGCGCATCGGCCGATAGACGATTTTCTCGCTTGCCGCGCTTTCCTTCTTGTCGCCGGATTTGGCGGTACTGAGCGGCTGCGCGCGTTTCGACCCGTCGCGGTAGATGGCCACGGCTTTGAGGCCCAAACGCCATGACTCGATATAGGCGTCCGTGATGTCCTCGACCGTGGACTCCTCGGGCAAGTTGATGGTCTTCGAAATGGCTCCGGAAATGAACGGCTGCACGGCGCCCATCATGCGCACGTGTCCCATGTAATGGATGGACCGCTCGCCGTTCTGGGGCCGGAAGCTGCAGTCGAAGACCGGGAGGTGCTCGTCCTTGATGTGCGGAGCACCTTCGATCGTCCCGGTGGAATCGATATGGTTGACGATTTCGTTGACGCGCTCGGGGGTGTAGCCAAGTTTGCTCAACGCCTCGGGGGCGGTATTGTTGACGATCTTGATGACGCCGCCGCCGACCAGCTTCTTGTATTTCACCAGTGCCAATTCGGGCTCGACGCCGGTGGTATCGCAATCCATCATGAAACCGATCGTCCCGGTCGGGGCGATGACGGTGACTTGGGCGTTGCGGTAGCCGTTGCGGGAACCGAGCTTATAGGCGTCTTCCCAGCACTCGATCGCGGCTTGCCGCAGCGGCGCTTCGATCTGCTCGCCGTCGATCTCGCGCGCCGCGTCGCGATGCATGCGAATGACTTCGAGGAAGAGTTCGCGATTGTGGGAGTATCCGGCGAAAGGGCCGGTCGTGCCGGCGATGCGGGCGCTGGTCAAATACGCTTGCCCACACATCACGGCGGAGATCGCGCCGGCGACCGAGCGACCTTCGTCACTGTCGTAGGCGACGCCCATCGACATCAGCAGCGCGCCGAGATTGGCGAAGCCCAGCCCCAGCGGCCGGTAATTGTAAGAGTTCTCCGCGATTCTCTCCGTCGGGTAGCTCGCGCTGCCAACGATGATTTCCTGCGCCAAGATCAACGTGTCGACGGCATGCCGGAAGCCCTCGACATCAAACTGCCCCTGGCCCCTTTGGAACTTGCGCAGATTAAGAGACGCCAGATTGCAGGCCGAATCGTC
>JAKZVK010000421.1:0-4113 GCA_047516085.1 Bryobacterales bacterium | reverse complement strand
ATCGTCTCCTGGGTGCCGGGCCGGACTTTGGCAACGGGGTGCTGCCCGAGTTTCTCCGCGAAGCCGCGAGAGTCAGCAAGCACGGCACGAACTCGGCGCTGGTCCTGTTGCGGAGCGCCGAAAGCGGCATCGGTTCCGATCGGGGAGGCAAGCCTCAGCATGACGGTGGTGGCAACTTCGTAGAGCCGCTGAAGGAGATTGCCGGCGATGCCGAAGTCATCGACACGGCGCACCGGGCACTGCCATTGCCGGCGTTCCGCCAAGCCGTCGAGCGCCTCACCGGTTTCGACCCGATGGCGGAGGAAACGGACAGAAACGAATTCCGGTTTTTGCTTCTCGGCTGCGATACCGAGAATCGCATACTCGCTCTGGCGACCTTCCTGCGAAGCATCCTCGGTTACGCGAAAGTGGCGGTTTCCTCGCATCTCGTCGGAAGCGCCACGAAGGACGCCCATTTCGCCGCCCTGCGCCATAACTTCCCCAGCGCGGGCATCGAGGTCTTTCTTGACTTGGAAGATGCCGCGCGCTTCGTCGACATCGATCCGGCCCGTTTCGGCAATTTCACATGCCGGCCGTGCGTCATCGAACCACTCGAAGCTCGGCAAGCTCTTGGCGAGGAGCAGAGAGCCATCATCGAGTTGCTTTGCATGCACTGGACCCGGACCGATCTGAAGCCGTTACAGGGCGGCTTCAGCGGCAGCCTGCTATTCCTCGCGGACGGTTGGAAGGACGACGCTCGCACCGAGCCGATGGTGATCAAGATAGACGACTTCGCGCAAATGCGCCGCGAGCTCGAGGGTTACCAGCAGGTATTCGACTTTTTCGGCAAGCACGTCCCCACCTTCGGCAATCCGGTCGCGGTCGGAGATTACATCGGCATCGCCATGGAACTGGCTGCCATGGAGGGGCGCCCCGAGACCATTCAGGACAGTTTCGAGCGCGCCGACGGCGAGGCGGACGTCCGCCGTTTCATGGGTCGGCTGGATAAGGCGTTGGAACTGATTACGGACAAGCTCTACCGCAATACCCGGACGCTCACGCGGATCGCTCCCTATCGCAGGTTCCATCTTCACACGGATGAACAATTGCAGTGGCTGCGCGAGAATGTCGGCTACATCATGGATTACCGTGACGCCGTTGCCGGCAACAGCCCACAGGTGGACTGCGAGACGATCGAGAATATCCTGAAGTTGATCACCTCGAACGAGGACGCCATCGAAAGCGAAGCCTGTATCGCCCACGGCGACCTCAACATGAAAAACATCATTTGCGACGAGGTCGACAACATCTGGTTCATCGACTGGACCCACTGCGGTCAGCATCCCGTGGAAATGGACTTCGCGAAGCTGGAGAACGACATCAAGTTCGTCGCCAGCAAGCAGTTCGACCTGGACGACCTCGTCCGGCTCGAGAAGTTCGAGGAATACCTCCTTTCGCACCGCCTGCCGGCCGACGCCAGCAGCCTTCCCGACAACCTGAAATTCGCGAAGTGGGATCTGCGGTTCCGAAAGATTCTGGATACCGTTCGGAAGATCCGGGAGACTTGTTTTTCCCTGAAGGACGACGAAGACTGGCTTGTCTACCGCACCGCACTGCTCAGGTACGCGCTGCACACGCTCAGCTTCGACAAGCGGCGAGACCTGGGCGAATGCGATCTTCCCCAACTCTTGCACGCCCTGTTCTCGATCGACTGCCTGGTCTTCATACTCGTTACCGACGACTTCCATCTCAAGATCCGGGGCGAGCGGCCCGACTCTTACCCGCCGAGGCTGCGCGTGCCCATCGACGAGGCCCCCTGGGGCGCCGAATGCCCGGACTACACGCCGCCGTATCACGTCGACCCGTCGGTTCCGAGCAACGACGGGGCCCAAAATGCGGGCGGCTGGGCCGATCCGGAGGATTTCGAAAAAGCTCAAGAACCCGGCGAACGGGAAACGGCTGATATTCACGATGCGGCAGGGCGCGCACTCAATCCTCGCGGACGCACCGGGATCGCCGGCCGGGGCCTGCTGGGAAGGTGGGGGGCCAATTTCATGGTCGGCGCCGTCGTCGTGCGAACCGGCGGCACCGCGGGCGAACTCGACATACTCCTGGGCCGGACCGGGGAAGGCGGTGACCTTTCGCTCCCGGAAGGCTTCGCTGGGCCTGGGGAAAGCCGCGAAACCGCAATGGCACGCGTCCTTGAAGCCACGACTGGCTGGCGGCCCGAGCCCGGGACCGGAGACGTCATCTTCGAGGGCTACAGCTATGACGCCCGGCAGACCGATCATGCCTGGATCGATATCCAGGCCCGCCTGTTCCATCTTGGCGACGAATTCGGGCCTTCCCGTTTTCGCCCGGGCAGTGACTTCGAGGAGGTCGAATGGCGGCGCCTGGACGCCGGGGCCGTAAACCGCCTGCCGTCCAATCAAGCACGTCTGGTCCGCGAGGCGGTCAAAAGGTTGCGCGATACCGACAGCATCGATCAACAGCTGGCGGTGTCGCTCCTCGCCAAAACGGGGTGAGCGCCTGTGACACTGACGAAACTGGAACGGGCCTGCATCGACGCCCACAGGAAGGGCAACCGAACGGATGCCGCCATCGGCACCCCCGTCGACACGACGGCGTGGCTGCGCTTCGGCTTGAGCGTGCTGCTCGAGACCGGGCGCATGGTGCGGGGCATGCGCCTTCTGCCCATGGACGCGGCGGTTCAGTTCAAGTCGGACGGCTCGCCGGTCACGGCCCTGGAGCACCGGATCGAGACCTTCGTTCGTGAGCGCCTGACGGAAATCTGCCCCGAAGCGGGCTTCGTTGGCGAGGAATCCGGCGGCGCCCTGCCGCCCCGGGGGTATGCCGTCGCGATCGACCCGGTGGACGGCACCTGGTCCCTGGTCAACCGCACGGAAACCTGCACGACGGGGCTTGCCTTCTTCCACGACGGCGAAGCATTTCTGGGCATGGTCCTGAACCCGGCAACCGGAGAGCTTGGCTATGCCGCCAGCGATACCGGGACACGGCTCCTGCAGGTCTCCCTGTTTGGCGAGGATGATGCGGCTGTCACGCTTCCCGGCGAGCGGCTTCGGCCACAAACCCTTCTGGTCAATCTCCAGCCCAGCCGGGACGCCCAGGACATGATTGGCGGCTTCTTCGAGGCATGGCGCGACGGTGGCGTGAACATGGTGAAGCTACCCGGCGGTTCCCCGTTGTGGGCGATGTTGGAAGCCGCGAAGGGAAGCTTCGTCTACGTCAATCTCTGGTCCAGGCGGGCGGCGCAGGCGTACGACTTGGCAGCCGGGATCATGCTGGTCCGAGGGGCCGGCGGCGACGTAACCGACCTCGCCGGCAAGCCGATCAAAACGACGGACCACAGGGGCCCCTTCGTCGCTGGCATCGACCGGGAAGCGCGCCGCAAGGTCGCGGCCATAGTTCGAAGTTCGGCGGATTAGTTTGGATTGCCTGGTTCGGAAGGTAACCTATGGCGATGCAACCGGCAAAAGCATCGACGTCGTCAAGCCAGACAAACTCAAACCCGGTGCACGGCTGATCCGAGAATGGAATGGTCGGACCCATCGCTGGTTCGATGAGTTGGCGAGAGGAGAAGCTGGATCGGCGCGGGAGATTGCACGCCGCGACGGTATCGACGCGAGCGAAGTCAGCCGTACCACCCAGCTTGCCTTCCTGGCGCCCGATATCGTCGAGGCGACCTTGGCTGGGCATCAACCGGTCGAGTTGACGGCGTGGCACCTCACGCGCGGCGTGCTCCTCATCGATTGGCAGCGACAGCGCGGCATCCTCGGCTTCGACGGCTGATCGAGCTGCAAATTGCGCGCCATCATTGACCCAAAGAATTGTCCGCGAAACACGCCGATGGAGACTTTCGGGCAAAATTGCCGTCTCTGCACAGCCACCACTACCGGAGAATCGCCCAAAATCGGCGGAAATCGGCCGGTTCGTGCACCTCGGGGGATGGACACCCGAAGTGCCGAGGGTGGGTGGTGGGCCGGGCAGGACTTGAACCTGCGACAACGCCGTTATGAGCGGCGCGTTCTAACCAACTGAACTACCGGCCCGTGTTCAGGCGCCAGAGGGCAGAGAACAAAGATCAGGCCGCGGTACCCCGCACCGTCATCTGAT
>JAKZVK010000420.1:0-3055 GCA_047516085.1 Bryobacterales bacterium | reverse complement strand
CTCATCGCAGACCTTGATCCGCAGGGGAACGCCTCAACATGGCTCCTTGGAGAGATCCCAGTCTCCCCCGGCTCGGCCGAGGCCCTCCGAGGTCATCTCACGCTCAATGACGCTCACGAGGTGCCAGAGCACCGAGGACTGCTCCTCCTCCACGGAGGCCCCACCGTGGCCAGTGCCGAGATAGCGCTCGCTGCCGAGGTGGCTGGCGAGACGCTTCTCCGCCGTGCCCTCGCCCGTCACGTGAGCCACCTTGATTATGTGGTTCTCGACTGCCCGCCAGCGCTCGGCCTCACAGTCGTCTCGGCCCTCGTGGCCGCTGACGGGGTGATCGTTCCGTTGCCGCCGGCATTTCTTGCGCTCGCCGGGCTGGCGCATCTCGAAGAAACGCTGGCGCGCGTGGTTGAGCGCCTCGGGACGAAGGCACGCCTCCTAGGGGCCGTACTCGTGGCCGCCGATCCCCGCGAGGCTATTACCGGAGAGATTCGCGCGCTCCTCCGGGCCGAGCTAGGTGCTACGTTCTACCGGGCCGAGGTGCGCGTCTCCACGGCCGCGAAGGCACTTCCCGCCCACCGCCACACGGCGTGGGACAAGGGTGCCGATGCACGCGGGGCCGAGGATTACGCCGCCGTGCTCGAGGAGACACTTGCGCGCTTACGTATTACTTAGATACGTGAATATACGCATACGTTGATACGTAGCTATGCAGGAGATTCAACCTATGGCTAAATCTAAAATAGGTACCGCTGGGGCCAAACTCTTACAGCGCCGCACCGGTGCCGAGGCACTTGAGGCCGCGACAAAGCCCGCCCCTACCGCGCATGCCTACCAGTGGGGCGCGGGCCGCAACCAAGCCGGCTATAAGGTGACGACGATCCGCTTTCATCCTGATCACTGGAGATGGCTCCGGACGCAGGCACTCAGCCGAGCGCTCAAGTCTGGGGCCAAGGCCGACGCATCCGAGATCGTGCGCGAGCTTGTGGACGCCGCGATGAAAACCACGGTGGTGGACCGCTGAGGTGCGCCCATATGGCGTGGATTGCTTTTCCGAGCTTACGTGATGGCATTCACAGGGAAAGAGAACCCTCTAAATCCTTACTTGTACTTAAATTGACGAGCCGACGACAACGTAAACTGGGTGGTCTAACGCGACGAGATCGGTGGCGGAAAGGGCCAGCTTCCAGAACCCCCTTGTCGTTGTGGCGTAGGCGCCCCTGTACCCCCCCTCCCAAGCGTGGGCAGCGACAACGGTCCGGCGATCAGTGCTAAAGGAACCAGGTGGCATAATCAACAACCGGAATACACTTTAAACGAGCCTTCAGGCTGTCCTAATTTTGGGGTCCACCTCTCGGTTTCTGTGACCATGTCGTTGCGGCACACGGCTCAAGCGAGAGCGTCAGGCGTGTTCGAAGGCCCACGGCACCGAAAGAACTAGAATTATTCGTGTTGCTGCCGAATGCTGGTCGGGCGGTCATCGATCCAGTGAAGTTGCACGGCTACTTGCTATCGACCACTCATCCGATCGGCAGGTTCAAGGCTCGCTTCTTTGCGGCGTTGGGGTTTGTTGCCGAGCGTTGGTCTGAGCTCGACACCGACTTGCGTGCGCAGCATCTAGTCAGCGAGGCTGAGGCAGGTTCGCTCGAACCGCACGGCCAGTTCTTCACAATTCGGGCTATGCTCAAGGGACCAACCGGCGCGTCGGCCGTCGTGGTGAGTGTCTGGCTGGTTCAAACCGGCGAAGATCATCCGAGATTCGTAACGGCTTACCCAGGAGGCGCGAAGTGAGTCCTCAATTGCTCGAAGTGGTTGTGCTTGACAGAGACCTTGCGGCTCACGCGCTCAGACGTGGCGACCTTGGCACGGTTGTCGAAGTGTGCGGTCCCGACGCCATTGCAGTGGAGTTCATTGCGGCTTCAGGGCGCACGCAGGCGTTGGTCACGCTGAAGCCAAGCGAGATTCGGGCGGTCAGCGATGACGACCTGGTTTCGGTGCGACCGAGCAGCGCCATCGCAAGCTAGATTGACCTGCCCCCCTTAAACGAGTCCAGATCCAGCGCTAGTCGTGGTAGTCCTCCAGCAAGGCGGTACGCCCCGCGAGCATCCGGCATAAGTCATGAAACAGGTGCGCTCCCAGGCCACCGTCAGCTGGGGCGAGACTGAGACAGGCGAGTCGCAATACTAACAGGACGATTTGTCCATGCGACCATCCCTTTTCGGCGGCGTCCTACCGCGACGAGGTCCGCTACATCTATTCAACCTTCCCCATCGTCGAGCGTCAGGAGAACGACGCCTCTGACGACTACCGATCCTGCGACCTCTGCCTCGCCTGGATCAACGTGCTGGCGGCAGGACACCCTGACGCGGAGATCGAGTAGGGAGTTTATGACTCGCTCGTCAGTAACCGGAACGCCCGCACCCACTCCGACGGGACACGATCGGTCCGGTTGCAGCGGGCATCGAGTTCCGCACGAAGTTCGGCGCCATACGGCACGACGATGTAGCCAGTCTGCCGATTCACCAACCATTAGGCAGTCTTCCTGCTCTGCCAAGTACAGCGCTACAAGCAGGCATAGACAGGCATCCAGTTTATCTTGATCGCTCTTGCGCGGCGAAGTTTTCCGGGTAGCGTCCTCGATCCACCGAACGATTTCCACGAGTCCGCGCTCACTGAATACACCTGACGCCTTGTTGCAGACGTGCTTCCAGTCCGAGATCGAAAACGTTTGTCGCCGCGCCGGGTTGTATTTGGGAAGGCGACCTGCAGGGCGTATATCTGGAAGTGTCCAGAGGAGCGCAATCATCGCCAGCACGGGGTAGGTCTCGAACACCCGCGTGTCGGCGATAGGCTCCAGGGGATCCGCCTGTCCGCCAAACCGGGTGAGGAACGGCCAAATCGGTGCGTCCCTGCCGAACATCTCCTCCCTGGAGGTGTTGGCCGGTTGCATCCCGCCGCGGCGGCGACCGACCGCAGATCCAACAATGTTCTCGACAGGCCGCTGGCCCGTGGGGTTCTCTACGATGGTGGGCTGGTCGAGCAGTACGATTGTCGACGTCGGCAG
>JAKZVK010000419.1:0-3329 GCA_047516085.1 Bryobacterales bacterium | reverse complement strand
AGCAGAGATGCCAGATGACGGTCGGTTTGCCAGAGACGGACCAACGCGGCCACGCCCGCAAGCAATACAGGGGAGTACAGGAACAGGGAACCGCCTGGCGACAGCAGCAAGCCATAGAAGCCGGTCACGCCGTACCCCGGGTCGTGGCCAACGTCGATCACGTTGCCAAACCGTACCCAGTTGTACGTTGCCCAGACCACGCCGCCCGTCACGATTCCTGGGGCCACGAGCCGAATCCAGCGCGTCAGTTTCTGGCGGTCGCCGTTCGATTCGAGGACAAGCCAGAAGACGACCGGTATCACCGCCAACAGGAACTCGTGCCTGACGAGCCACCCCGCGCCCAGGAGCCCGCCAGCCAAAACCAGCATGCGCGGCCGGTCCAATCGCGTCCCGACCCACGCGGCGTAGGTGGCCGACACGAGGCAGAACGCGGCGAGGGGTGCGTTGAACCCGAACTTGGAGTAGGGCCACAACAATGTGCCGAACCCGAGCGCAAGTGCTCCGAAGAGCGATGCCAGCCAGCTCTGGGTCAGGCGCCAGGCGAACAGAAAGGTCAAGACCACGCATCCGGCGGCGGCGACGATACTTCCCAGCGCGACGGCGGCCTTCGGGATCATGTCGGGCTGGTTCAATCGCGTCCCGACGACCCGTTCGGCCAGCCGACCCACGAGGTAAAACGGGATGCTGTAGACAGCGTGCGCGATCCCCTGCTGGGCGTAGTACCGCCCATCCACCCCTCGGTTTCGCTCCGAACCTGAGGGATTGGTCGTGAGGGCGACCGAGCCTGCCTCGACGAGATTCCTGGAGAGTTCGAAGGTCGCGAGCGCGTCAGTGCTGGTGAGGCTCCCGCCAGCCGTGCTGCCATAGCACAGCACGCTGGTTACAAAGAGGACGGCCGCGTATCGGCCGAGGGCGAGTTGATTCGTCATCCTGGCGGTTGAGGCCGCCAACCCGGGGCCGCCACTACCGTTCCCCGACCGAGAGTCGCTCAGGTGCGGAGGAATCCACAGACTTGGTCTCACGACTGAGGTTCAGCTCGAGTGAGCGAGTGCGATACAGAAGCTCCTCGGTCAGTTTCCGGTTGGCGGAGATGACGTCCGCCATCAGGCCGATGAGGATCACCTGAAATCCCACGATCATCAGCACGGCCGACAGGATGAGCGATTGAACGTTGCCTTGGCTCTGATTGTTGAGATAGAGGTACAGAAACCGCAACGCAATCAAAAAACCTCCCGAGAACGTCAGGAGCCCGGCGATCGTAAACACCTTGAGCGGCTCGTACATGGCGTAGATGCGAACGATGGTGGCGGCCGATGCCTTGACGTAGGTGAAGACGCTACCGAAAAGACGCGACTCCCGAGTGTGCTCGTTCGTGGCCACTGGCACATGGGTGATTGCCATGCGGTTCTTCCCAGCCTGGATGATCGATTCAAGCGTGTAGGAGAAGTCCGACACGATCGTCTGCCGCAACGCCGCTTCGCGGGAATAGGCGCGGAAGCCGCTGGTCGTGTCTGGCACGTTTGTATTGGAGACCTGTCTGACAACCCAGCTGCCTACGAGCTGCAGCCACCTCTTGAGCCACGGCATGTGCCGCAGCGTGCGGACGTTGCGGTCGCCGATCACGATGTCGGCCTCGCCACGGAGCAGCGGGGCGAGGAGCTTGCTGATATCCCGACCGGCGTATTGGTTGTCTGCGTCGGTGTTGACGATGAAATCGGCGTCGAGTTTCAGGGATGCATCGATGCCGGCCATGAAGGCGGCGGCCAACCCCTTGTGTGATCGAAAGCGCACCACGTGGTCGGCGCCACATGCCCGCGCCACGTCCGCCGTGCCATCCTCAGAGCCGTCATCGATGACCAGTACCTCGATGACGTCGATGCCGTCGATCTGCTTCGGCAGATCCTTGATCGTGCCCGGCAAGGTCGTTGCCTCATTGAGACACGGTATCTGGATGACGAGCTTCGTCATGGCGAGTCGTGGCCTAGTCTCCGACGAGTTGCTCGATCACACCGTCCCACGTCACCTGCTGGGCGCGCTCGAACCCGACAGCGCCGAGTGAGGCGGCCCGTCCGCGGTTCGCCGCGAGGTCGTTGATGGCGCTCGCGATCGCTTCGGCCCTAGGTTCACAGACGATACCGCTCACGCCATCCTCGGCGAACTCCAGCGTACCTCCCGAGTCATTGGCCGTGATGACCGGTTTTCTCGCGAGAAACGCCTCCAGCGTAATGTAGCCGTAATCCTCATCAAATGGGACGTAGACTACTCCCAGCGCCCCCGCGTAGAGTTCCACGAGCGTCTCATCATCAACCTCCCCGAGAAACGTCAATCGATCGGACACCGCGGTCGCGGCTGCCTGCCGCTCGAGAGACTCCCGTTCCGAACCGTCGCCGACCACGATCAGCCGGGTTGGTGTGTCGACGCATTGCATCGCTTTCAGCACAAGGTCGATCCGCTTGATCGATTCGAGGCGCCCGACCGACAGCACGTAGTTCCCGTACTCGCCGGCATGCAGGCGACCGGCCAGTGGCGGTGGATGATACAACGGGGTTGCCGAGATCCCGTTGTACTGGGCCAGCCGATTCGCCGTGTTCTTGGCGTTCGCGAAGAGTCTGCGGCACTCGCCCAGCATCTGCCGGTCCAGCTCGAGGATCGTGTGTCGCAGGCCGACGTCCTCCTCGGTGTGTTCGAAGTCACTGTATTCGGTCCCACACAGGTCGTACGCTGCGCGATACTGATGGATGATCCACGCCACCTTGTTGGGGTGCCGTACGAAGTACGACGGAAACTTCGTGCCGATGGCCAGGTCGATCGGTTTGCCATTGCTTTCGCTCAGGTCAAACAGTCGCCAGGCGGCTGCATGCGTCAAGATCTCGGCCTTCGGGTACCACTTGAAAGGGAGGCTCACGAGCTCGGTGAGATACCCCCGCGCCCGGAGTTGCTCAACGAGTGACCGGACATGGAGTTCTGCGCCACCCGTGACGAACGGCACCTGGGCCTCGCACACGACAACCGTTCGTACTGACATCCCTCGTGGGGTTCGGGTGACAAACCGCCGACGGCGGAGATGATTCGCACCATCGGCCGATTAGGGGCGTCATGGTACCAGAAATGGATCAGATTGACTCCCGAGTAGTCAACGCGTAGCATGCAAGAGAGGTTGATGTAGTCATGCCGTCGTCGACGTCGACGGGTTCTGTCAACTTGAGTGCCGACGTGGCACAGTAGCCGTATGCCGAGCTACCGAGGATACCGATTCCCGTCGGAAGTCATCAGTCACGCGGTGTGGTTGTACCACCGATTCAGCCTCAGTGTTCGGGACGTCGAGGACC
>JAKZVK010000418.1:0-3783 GCA_047516085.1 Bryobacterales bacterium | reverse complement strand
GTTGGCGACGCGCCACGTATTCGGTTGGTGACGAAACGTTGCCCCAGCGCCTCTGCCCGTCGAAGGAGTGTGCGTCGGCGCCAAAGCCTAGGTAGGGCTGCATGGTCCAGTACTTGAGATTGTGGAGAGACTCTGAACCGGGGCGCGCGAAGTTCGAGATCTCGTAACGGAAAAGCGACAGGCTCTGAAGCCGCTCGACAGCGGTCAGGTAGAATTCCGTGATCTGTTGCTCGCTGGGAACTGCCTCGGCTCCGTAACGTGGGCCGCCGGCCCGCAGTTCGCCACCCAAGTGGCTTTCGTCATCGACCTCGAGCATGTAGACCGACACATGATCCGGCTCGAGCCGCTCGACCCAGTCGAGAGACGCGCGCCAGCCGGCTTCGGTCTGATGCGCCAAGCCCGCGATCAGGTCGACGTTGATCCGGCTAATCCCCTGCCGCCGGAGGAGACTGACCTCGTCGGCAACCTGTTCGGGCGTGTGCTTGCGGCCCGCCGCGGACGCCTCCTGAGGCACGAACGATTGCACGCCCAGGCTCACGCGGGTGATTCCCATACGGGCCCAGCCGGCCGCGAGATCAGCGGTGACGGTGCCGGGGCTTGCCTCGATCGTCGCCTCACGCCAGCTCTGGACGGGGAAACGGCGCAGGACCGTCTCCAGGTCCTTGGGCTTCATCAAGCTTGGCGTGCCACCGCCTAAGTAGAGCGTGTCGGGAGCAGAGGGGTAGTCGGCCTCACTGATCTCGGCCACCAAGGTCTCGACATAGGGGCCAACAAGGCTCTCGGGGAAGACTCCCGAGGCGAAGTTGCAGTAGGTGCACTTCTGTTGGCAGAACGGGAAAGAGATGTACACTCCGGTCATCGCGGGCGGCGGGCGTTTTCTTCTCGCATCCTCCTGGCATCGGCGGGCATCTATGGAAAAGCGAGCCCGAGTAGGGGAGGCATGCGGCAAGCCGCCTGCTGTCATTATCGGGACTCGCCGCTCTTGCGTGGATGGGCCGCGAAGCTACCGGCAGCCATACAGGGCTTGGAACGGCCATCTGTTACTCTGGACGTTAAAGCTGCTTTACGGCCGGCCGATCGAACTCGGTCGGCGACTCGGCGTCGAGAAACGCCGCCGACCCAACCTCCGCCTCCATACCCGCTTCGGACAAGTAAGGGGCCCGCTTCGTTGAACAAGACCGGCAGCGTTTGCATCAGACAGACGGAAATCGCGTCGACGACACCCCTCTTCTCGGACTTTCTGTACCGGTTCGACCGGGTGCGGAGTTTCTACCGCCACCCGCCCGAGACGGATTCAATTCCCGGCGCTGCCCGCGAAATACGGGTGGATCCCCAACACCGCAAAACGCTGGTCGAGATTCTTCGGCGGCAGAACGGCACCGGCGGCCCGGCGACGGCCGCGCACCTCGACCTGCTGGCTCAACCTGATACGGTGGCTGTTGCGACGGGGCAGCAAGTGGGCCTGTATGGTGGTCCGGTTTTCACCCTGTACAAGGCGCTCACGGCCCTGAAACTTGCCGATCAACTTCGCACGGCCGGCACTCCGGCGGTGGCGGTGTTCTGGCTCGCCACCGAAGACCACGATCTGGCCGAAGTAGACCATGCCTGGGTCTTCAACGACCGAAACGAGCCCGTACGGCTGCAAGCCCGAGCCGAGCATCGCCCCAATCAACCCGTTGGTTCGGTCCCGGTCACCAGTAGTGACAGCGAGTCCCTTCGGGCGGCGCTGTCGAATCTTCCCTTCGGCGGCGAGGCGTTCGAAGTAGCCGAGGCGGCCTACCAGCCGAGCGGGGCGTTGCAGTCGGGCGGAACGTTGCAGTCAGGCTTCACCGCACTGCTCGAGAGACTGGTGTCGGATCGGGGTCTGATCTTTCTCGACCCCATGGATCCCGCGATCCGGCGCTTGGCTGCCCCACTGCTACACAAGGCGATCGAGAACGCCGACGCGCTGCGAGAGCGGCTGCTGGAACGCTCGGCCGCATTGGAAGAGGCCGGCTACCACGCCCAGGTTCACGTAGGCGACGAGTCGTCTTTGCTGTTCTCGATTGAAGACGGCAGCCGAACGCCGTTGAGGATCGACGATTCGTCGGCGCGGGGCCCGGCTTCGTTGTCGACCAAGGCATGCCTCGATCGGCTGGCCGAAAGTCCCGAGAGCTTTTCGCCCAATGCCCTCTTGCGGCCGGTGACGCAGGACTTCCTTCTCCCGACGGCCGCCTACATCGGTGGTCCGGCCGAGCTGGCGTACCTGGCGCAAGCCGAGGTGATCTACGCCGACCTGCTTGGGAGAATGCCGGTCGTGTTGCCGCGCGCGTCGCTGACGATCTTGGACTCGCGAGCCGAGCGCCTGCTGGAGCGTTACGGCCTCGCGGTAACCGACTGTTTCGCGGGGCCCGAGCAACTGCGCGCGCTCATCGCTGAACGGCTAATCACGCCGCACGTCGAAAAGAGTCTGGCGGATAGCGAGGCGCAGATCGGCGAAGCCCTGGAAGCCGCGCGCCGCGAGTTGGAGGCTTTCGATCCGACGCTCAGCAGCGCGCTGACGACGACCAGTAAGAAGATGCTCTACCAGTTCGGCAAGATCCGCTCCAAAGCCGCGCAGGAGTGCCTTCGCCGGGATTCGCGGGCCGAGGCCGACGCCGCCTACCTGACAGGGCTCATCTTCCCCGATAAGATCCTGCAGGAGCGGCTGTACTCAGTGCTGCCCTTCCTTGCCCGCCACGGCTTCGAGTTCATCGGCCAAGTTTCCGAGGCGATCCAACCCAACTGTCACGACCACCAGGTGCTCACCCCGGGGCTGTAAATCGCCAGGGGACATCTGCCGCAATCAATCCTCGCCGGAACCGCCCGCCCTGGGTTACCGTATGTCTCAGGTAGGAGCTACAGAAACGTGCCTTACTGCACTCGATGCGGCAAACAAGTCACGGCGACGGACGCCTTTTGTCGCATGTGCGGCGTACGACAGCCGGTAGCAGCCAGTGCTGCTCCAGGGAGCAGCGCTCCAGGCCTGCTGAACCCACGGGCCGTGTCGATCCTTTCCTACGTGCCGTGGTTTGGATGGATCGTCGCGATCTACATCCTCGCGTCGGCGAAGTACCGTGGCAGGCGCGATGCCCGCTTCCATGCCTATCAGGGGCTCTTTCTTTTCGTCGCCTGGCTGGTGGTCGATTGGGCTCTCATACCCTGGTTCCATTTGATGCCTGGCCCTGACTTCCCCGTCGCGCCGCTATTCGGACTGCTGTTTCTCGGCGTGTGGATCCTCATGATCGTCAAGACTAGCCGTGGCGAGCGGTACTTGCTGCCGATCGTGGGAGAGCTCGCCGAACGTTCGCTCTGAGCCGGTGTGCCCCGAGGCCGATATCGCGGTCAGCTTGGGATGCCCTGGAACGCTGCTCGGATTTCTCGCTTGGATTTCTCGTTGACGGCAACCAGCGGCAGGCGCGGCGGGCCTCCGTAGTACCCCTGCAGATCGAGAGCGCACTTGAGCCCCGGCACGCCGAACGTCGTCGTCACAAGTGCTGCCGCCAGAGTGGCGCGGTCTTGCAGCTCCCGCGCGGCGTCAAACTCGCGGGTCCGGATCGCCTCTTCAATCGAGAGACAAAAATACGGGGCCGCACTCGCGAAGTCCGTGATGGCCGCCGCGGCGCCTCGCGCTAGCTGCGGGTAGAGGCTGGTGCCGCAGGCCGCCAGCACTTGGCAACGGTCCCCCGCGAGGCGCGCGCATTCCTCGACATAATCTGCGTCTTCCGTATCGAGACACAGCGCCGCAATGTTCGGATGCTCGGC
>JAKZVK010000417.1:0-2962 GCA_047516085.1 Bryobacterales bacterium | reverse complement strand
CAAACCGTAGGTCGCCTCATGGGTAAAGGCCACGCGCCGTGAGCGCCAGGCCAGCCGTCTCGCGACCCGCGCCGCCAATACAATACAATTGGCGACGCGGCGCTCTTCCCGGCCGCTGGAGGACTCCACGAATGATTCTGCCCCTCACACCCATCCGTTGCCTGCTCTGGGCGGCGGATGAGTACGGTGCCAAAATCGGTGTCGTCGACGGAGACAAGCGCTTCACCTACAGCCAAGTGCTCGACCGATCCCTGCGGTTGGCCGCGGCTCTGCGAAAACTCGGTCTCAACGAAGGCGACCGCGTCGCTACGCTCAGCTTCAACTGCCATCCGCTGCTCGAGGCTTACTACGGCGTGCCGATGGCGCGTATGGTTCTGCTGCCATTGAACGTTCGCCTCTCGCCCGAAGAGCAGGCCTACATCCTGCAGCACTCGGGCTCGCGGGCCGTGATCTTCGATCCCGAGTTCCTGCCCCTGGTCGAACAGCTCCGCGGCGAGTTGCCGGACTTGCAATGGATCTCTCTCGACGCCCACGACGACCTGCCCGATTGGACGCACTCCCAAACCTACGAAGAACTGCTCGCTGCCGCCTCCCCCGAGCCCGTCGACTTTACGACCTACGACGAGAGCGCGATCGCCGAGCTGTTCTACACCAGCGGCAGCACCGGACGTCCCAAGGGCGTCATGCTGAGCCACCGCACGCTTTATATGCACGCCCTTTCGACCATCATCGGTACCTACCGCCGCGGCGGCCGCCAAGCCTCCGACCAACAGGTCGCGCTCCACACCATCCCGCTGTTTCACGCCAACGGCTGGGGACTTGCCCACACCATCACCCTCACCGGAGGCCGCCACGTTATGCTCCGCCGCTTCGACCCACAGCTCGTATGTGAGTGGATCGAGCGCGAGCACGTGACGCAGTTTTCCATGGTGCCGACGATGGCTAACGCCCTGATCCACTTCGACGGCCTCGAGCGTTACGACCTCTCGAGCCTCGAGGACGTCATGATCGGCGGCGCCGCGTCCTCCCCGGTGCTCATTCGCGAACTTGAGCAGGCCCTCGGCTGCACCTGCATCGCCGGCTACGGCCTCACCGAGACCGGACCCGTCGCCATGATCGCCAACCTCAAAGGCACCCTCGGCGAGATCTCAGACGAAGAGCGCACGCGCCGCCAAGCCATGACCGGCTACTGCTTCTCCGGCGTCGAGACCCGCGTCGCCGACCCTGACGGAACCGATGTCCCCAAAGACCTCGCCACCATGGGCGAGATCCTGTTCCGCGGTGACATCATGATGGACGGCTACTGGAACGAGCCCGCAGCCACCGCCGCGGTGCTCGACGACCATTGGCTTCACACCGGCGATGTCGCTGTCTGGGACGAGCACAACTACCTGCTCATTGTGGACCGCCAGAAGGACGTCATCATCAGCGGCGGCGAAAACATCTCCTCGCTCGAAATCGAGAAGGTAATCGCCGCTCACCCGGCGGTCTATGAAACCGCCGTCGTCGCCGTGCCTGACGAGAAGTGGGGCGAGGTGCCCAAGGCGTTTATCGTCCTCAAGCCCGGGGTCCTCAAGCCCGGCCAAACGCTCACTGAGGCCGAACTACAAACCCACGTTCGTGAACACTTGGCTGGCTTCAAGGTCCCAAAATCCGTCGAGATCCGCGACGAGTTGCCGAAGGGCGCGACCGGCAAGATTCTCAAACGCGCCCTACGTGACCCATACTGGGAAGGGATGGAGAAGCACGTCCACGGCAGTGGATAGCACGATACGATGGCGCCGACACCGGAAACCGACCCGCTTCTCGAAGCCCTGTGGGAAAAGGGACTGATCCTGCTTGGCGATCGCGTGCAGCGCGAGTACGCCCTCAAGACGCCCATCTTCATCGACCTGCTCCACAAGCTCTACGACGACCTCGACCTGCTTTCCCAACTAGGCCGGGCTTTGCACCGCAAGCTTGAATCGATCGTCACGGCCGAGGGCGGAACCGAGCCGCGGCCGCAGCAGGTCATCGGCATTCCCGACACCGCCACGCCGATTGCCCTATCGATGGCGTTGGTCTCACACAAGACGCCGTTCAAGTTGTCATACGGACAAATCCGCAAGACCCCGGCCAACTACCCCGGCGGCGAACGCGGCGCGAGCGCCTACATGGGGGTGAAGTCCACCAAGAGGGAAATCACTCTCCTGGACGACGTGATGGCGTCCGGCCGAACGAAGCGGTGGGCCATCGGCGAGCTGAAGAAGGACGGACTAGAGGTGAAACGGATCCTCGTTGTTGTCGACCGCGAGCAAGGTGGCAGCGAAGCCAACGCGCTACGAGACTGCTCGTTCCACGCGCTCTACAAGGTCACGGAAGTGATAGAGTACTACGTCGCGTCCGGGAAGGTCGACGCCGAGGCTGCCCAAGCCGCCCTCGACCACATCCGCTGCCGCCAGTTTCGCGAAACGGGAATGTCGACGCCATAATGCCACCTTGCATCGGCGAACCGAAAAGTAGGGGCACAGCATGCTGTGCCCGTTTTCGGGGCCGAGTCGTCGGTTCGGAGCCGCCGGGGGCGGCATACCTTGCCCCTACATCGCAAACTTAATCCCCTTCCACCGGCTCGGGAATCGCCTGCGCAATCGTGTCTTTGCGGAACCGCAAGACCGCCTCGACCACCAGCCACACGCTCAACACGAAGATACTGGCCGCGACGAACATCAGCAGCAATCGCTCTTCGGCCCAATAGCGCCGCAGGTCGATGATCATCGCCGTGATCGTGACCGTCAGCATGAACGCCATCGGGATCGCCGTGTACCAATAATTCGAGCGGCGTTGCCGCAGGTAGATCGTCACCGTCAACAGCGTCAGCGCGCCCAGCACCTGGTTCGTGCTGCCGAAAAGGCTCCATAGCGACAGCCCGACCGGCTGGCCCTGCACTTCGTAGAACGCAAAGAACCCGATCAGTGCCACGGCG
>JAKZVK010000416.1:0-7542 GCA_047516085.1 Bryobacterales bacterium | reverse complement strand
ACTGTGCCGGTCGCCTCCACACTGACCGTGGCGCTTTCCCAGCCCCCGGCCGGCAGAGCCGGCGACGGTCCGAAAGCGCACAGCTCGCCGTAGGTCGAAATGCCGATGCCCATGAGGCGGCCTTCCTCGCGGGCTTTCGCCTGTTCTTTTCGCACCTTCTTGTACTCGACCATGTCGAGGGCTTTGTTGAAGGTCGCGGCGTAGTCGCCGCTGTCGTAGCTGAGACCGGTGGCGGTTTCGAAGGGGAACTCCGAGGCGGCCGGGAAGTTCTTGAGCCGCAGCTCGGCCGGGTCCATGCCGAGCTTCGCCGCCATCTTGTCAACGATGCGCTCGATGACGAAGGTGGCTTCCGGTCGTCCGGCGCCCCGGTAGAGGTCCGTCGGTGCGCGGTTGGTAAAAACGCCCTTCAGGTCGGCCGAAAAGTTCTTGAACTTGTAGAGGCCCGGCAGCATGAGCACGGCGAGCGTGGGAATGATGGGCGTGAGCAGTTGATGGTGCGCGCCGTTGTCGAGCAGGATGCTGAGCTTCAAGCCGGTGAGCGTGCCGTCCTTCGTGGCCGCCAATTCGACGTCGTCGATGTGCGCCCGGCCGTGGGCGACGACTTGGATACTCTCGCGCCGGTTCTCGATCCACTTCACAGGCCGCTTGAGATCAATAGCGATCTTGCAGGCCAAGGCTTCCTCGGCCCAGACGTTGCACTTACTTCCGAAACCGCCGCCAACCTCGGGCGCGATGACCCGCACATGGTGCTCGGGCATCCCCAATTGCAAGGCCAACTGGGTCTTGAGCAGGTGGGGGATCTGCGTCGAGGAGTGCAGAGTCAACTCCTTAGTCCCGGCGTCGTAGTCGGCCACCACCCCGCGGGTTTCCATCGGCGTCGGTGCCAGACGAGGCACCAGCACTCGCTCCTTGACGATCACATCCGCCTCGGCGAAGGCTTTCTCGACGTCGCCGCCCGATTGTTGAAAGGTGAACGAGACGTTGTCGGGATACTCCGGATGCACCCGCGGCGCATCATCGTTGAGCGCTTTCTCCGGGTCAGAGATCACGTCGGTCGGCTCGTAGTCGACTTCGATCCGATCGAGGCCGTCGGCCGCAATGTAACGGTCACTGGCCACGACGGCGGCGACGGGATGGCCGACGTAGTAGACGCGGTCCTGCGCCAGGATCTTGTGCTCGGGAATCCGCAGCGTGGGCATGGACCCGGCACAGGGCACCCCGCCGATGGACTTGACGTCCTCGCCCGTATAGACAGCCTTGACCCCGGGCAGCTCCAGTGCTTTTTCGATCGAGATGCTCTTGATGTTCGCGGCCGCGTAGGGGCTACGGAGAATTGCGGCGTAGAGCATGCCGGGTTTGGTGATGTCGTCTACATACGTGGCCGTGCCGGTGATAAGGCGCGGGTCTTCAACGCGGCGGATGCGCTCGCCGACGTGAGTCTTGAGTTTCGGTACGGTGGTTGTCGTGGCCATGGTTTATGCTGCTGCCCCCTTCGCTTTGGCCGCGGCCTCGACCGCGTTCACGATGTGCTGATAGCCGGTGCACCGGCACAGATTGCCTTCGATCCCGTGCCGGATTTCATCCCGCGACGGGTTGGGGTTATCGCTCAGTAACTGATCGACCGCCATGATCATGCCCGGCGTGCAGAAACCGCACTGCAGGCCGTGCTCGTTCCAGAAGGCTTCCTGCACGGCGTGCAGGGCGCCGTTCTGCGCCATGCCCTCGATCGTGACGACGTCCTTGCCATGGGCCTGCACCGCTAGCACGGCGCACGACTTCACGGCCCGTCCTTCGATCATCACAGTGCAGGCGCCGCACACGGTGGTCTCACAGCCAATGTGGGTGCCGGTAAGGCCGAGATCTTCGCGAAGAAAATGGACCAGGAGCCGGCGAGGCTCGACAGCACGCTCGTGCTCCTGTCCGTTGACAGTCAACTTGATGGTCTTTTCCATAAGAGTGTCTCCTAACGCGCCCATAAATAATGAACCATCGGGGACAGACAGGTCAAGGGTTTCCGACCGGCTGCGAGAGCCATACCGTGCACGTGAGAAAACGAACACTACCCTGCCGGAACACGGTATACAATAGATGCACCGCACGCGTTCGCGCTGAGTCTCCGTTCGTCGAGGGTAGAATTCATGGGCAGGACCATTACCTCCCTTTGCCTAGGACTGTTTGTCTTCGGCTTGCAGCCGCTGCTTGCCGATCCGACTCTGCGGCTCGTCGTTCCACTGACACTGCGACAGGCGAACGGGAACGTTCAGCCGGTTTGGATCACGCCCGGTACGGATGGCCCGGGAGATCTTTTCATCGAGGCCGTGAACGCGGGCGACGGGGCTCTGGCGCCCACAGTCAATGGCGGACCCTCGCCATGGCTGCTGCCCGAGGTCACGGGCATGGCCCCGTGTACCTTCGACGCGGGCCGCACCTGCACCGTCATCGCCGTCCGTTTCGCCGCCGCGGGCTTGGCGCCGGGAACCTACGAGGGCCAAGTCGAGGTGCGGGATCCGGACGCCCTCGACGCGCCCCAGCGAGTGCGGGTTCGCATCTACGTCGGGACGAACGTGCCCGATCGCGTGGACCTGTTCGTGCCCAATGTGGGGGGTGCAACCGATACCGCGGAATTCCAGACCGCGGGAGGCCCCTCGCCCATCATTACGACGACGTCGGCGGGTTCATTTCTGTCCGTGTCCTCATCGGGTCTCGGTTCACTCCAAGCGGTTCACAATCATCAGGTGATCGGCACCCACCGGCCCGGTGTCGTCGTCGGCGCGAACGACGGGACCTTCACCGTCGGCGGTTCGAGCTTTGGACCCGACAACCGGGCGGTGCCCGTGACCCTGACGGTTACCGAGGGACCCATTGCCGACCTAGGCATCGATCAACTCGACTTCTTCAGTGCCGAAGGAGTCGCCGAGGAACATGGCGGTGTCGTGCGCACGCTCGTGGTCAGCAACCGCGGCGCCGGCGACTTGGTCGTCGATAGCGTTGACGTCGAGACCGACACCGGCGGCGACTGGCTTGGCATCGAAGACCTGGGCGTAAACGTGTATACCGCTCGTGCCACCGTGGGTGCTCTGGGACCCGGCATGTACACCGGACAACTCCGGTTCAACACCAACGCCGCCAATGCCCCTTGCACTCTGCTGGTCATTTTCATCGTCCAGCCGGCCGGCCCGCCCGAGTCCAACTTCCGCGGCGCGGTGAACGGAGCCAGCTTCAGCGCCTTTCAGCCGCTCGGGCCCGGAGCCATTGGAACGATCTTTGGCATTCACCTCGCGTCGGCGACCGCCGGCGCCACCGAGACGCCGCTGCCCACCAACTTGGCGGGGGTGAAGGTGCTGATCAACGGCATCGAGGCCCCGCTCTTCTTCGTCTCGTTCGGTCAGCTCAACTTCCAGGTGCCGTACGAGATCCCCGTGGGGGCGGCCACGATCCGGGTGATGAGGGACGACGCGATGGGGAACCCCACTTCGGCGACCATTGACAGCCGTTCTCCCGGCATCTTCCTTCTCAGCATCGGGCAATACGGAATCGTCACCAACTTTACGCAAGGGAACTTCCCGTTTCCCACCGCTGTCGGCGCGGCTGCCGGGCTTCCCGCGGCGCCGGCCCGCCCGGGAGACGCGATCGTGGTCTGGGCCACAGGCTTAGGCAGTGTAACGCCCGCCGTGGCGACCGGAGCCGTCGGGCCGCTCGATCCGCTTTCGGTGGCCGATTCGGTCCCAGATGTGCTGGTTGGGTTTGGCATCTTCGGTACGCCCGTGCGGCCCTTCTTCGCCGGATTGGCGCCGGGCTTTGTGGCGCTGTTCCAGATCAACCTCTTCCTGCCGGTGCAGTTGGCCACCAATGACCGCACGCCGATAACCCTTGAGTTCCCCGACGGACGGCGCAGTAACACGGTGGAAATCGCCGTCGAACGCTGAGCCCGTGCCGCCCGGCCCTCAAAATCATGGCGGCACCTTGGTTCCAGGGCTCCTCCAGGGTTCGGGATACAATAAGACCGCTCTCTCGGGGCCGCTCCGCGAGTTGGCACCCTGCGCGCCGGCCGCGCTGGCTAACTCAATCGATCTCTGGGTAAGCCCCGGCGACTCGCCTCCCCACTCTACGAAAACGGTCGGATAGGAGTCATTGACCATGGTCAAGTACCTGCTCGGCATCATCAGCGGAATCATTCTGGTGGTCCTGTTCGTCGTTTTTCTCGTCCTGGCGGGCGTGGCCGTGCAGTCGTTCGAGCCCGACATCGAGGCTGACTCCGTGCTCACCATTCGGCTGAGCGGACGCATTCCCGAGCACATCGACGGCTTCACGATCCAGATGCTTCGCACCGGCCCCCCTCCGACGGTGCTGGAGTTGCGTAACGTCTTTGAAAAAGCAGCCGAGGACGACCGTATCCGCGCCTTGACCCTACATCTGGGGGGCCTGGGGGTCGGTTGGGCCAAAGCGCAGGAGATCCGCTGGGGCATCGAGAAGTTCAAGCAGGCCGGCAAGCCGGTCTTCGCGTTCCTGACCACCGGCAGCACGATCGACTACCTCGTCGCCAGCGCTGCCGACGAAGTCTACATGTCTCCGGAAGGCATGCTCGACGTCAAAGGCCTGCGAATCGAGGCCAGCTTCTACACCGAGACGCTCGCCAAGCTCGGTATCGAGGCCGAACTCCACCGGGTCGGCAAGTACAAGAGCGCCGTGGAACCCTTCGTGCGAACCAGCATGTCGGACGAGTACCGCGAAGTCTGGAACTCGATTCTAGACGACGTCTACAGCCGTTTCTTGACGACCGTCGGCGTGGCCCGCGGGAAATCCGAAGAAGAGATGCGGCAGATCGTCGAAACCGGACCCTTCCTGCCGCGGCAGGCCCTCGACGCCGGACTGATCGACGGCCTCAAGTACCGCGACGAGTTGGAAGATCACATCAAAGAGACGCTCGAACTCGATGAGCTGCGCAAGGTCAAGTACAGCGAGTATCGCAACACTCTGCCCAACTCGCTCGGCTTCGGCGCTGAGAATCAAGTCGCTGTCGTATATGCCGTCGGCGAGATTCTGAGCGGCAACGGCCAGACGGATCCCTTCACCGGCTTGACGATCCTGGGGTCGGATTCCTTCTCGGCCACGCTGCGCAAGCTGCGCGAAGACGACGACATCAAGGCTGTCATTCTGAGAATCAACTCGCCTGGCGGTGACGCCGTCGCCTCCGATCAGATTTGGCGTGAGGTCAATCTGCTACGCGAGGAAAAGCCGCTCGTCGTCTCGTTCTCCGACGTGGCGGCCTCGGGCGGCTACTACATCGCCATGGCCGGCGCGCCGGTGTTGGCCTACCCGGGAACCTACACCGGCTCGATCGGCGTCTTCTACGGCAAGATCAACCTGCGCGGGCTCTACGACAAGATCGGCCTCAAGAAGGAAGTGATCAAGCGCGGCCGCTTCGCCGACATCTATAGCGACTATCGATCGTTGAACGACGACGAGCGCGCCAAGCTGCGCGGCGACATCGAGATCTTCTATAAGGGCTTTGTCGACAAAGTGGCCGAGTCCCGCGAGCGCGAGTGGGAAGAGATCGACGAGGTCGCGCAAGGGCGCGTCTGGATGGGAAGCCAGGCCGAGCAGCAGGGTCTGGTGGACGAGTTGGGCGGATTCGACCGCGCCATCGAGCTCGTGCGCGAGGCGGCCGGGATCGAGGAGGACGAAGAGATCCAACTGGTCCCCTACCCGGCCCCCAAGAACCCGTTCGAAGCGCTGTTCGACGCCGACACTTGGGTGAGCGAGCCTGCGTGGGTTTCCCTGGTGCGCTCGCGCCTGGCCGACTTGCCCCTAGGCCCGTCGCTGTTGCAGGGCGGCATGCTCCGGATCGCGCCTTACTCGATTCAAGTACGCTGACATCCCCATGGTGCCCGCGAAACGAAATGTAGGGGCACAGCATGCTGTGCCCGGCAGCATCGGTAATCCCACCCACATTCGAAGTCCAGAGAATCTGTGTTCATCTGTGGATAATCTTCTCCAAGGAGCACGCATGCTCTCCCGCCGAAACATCCTGAAAGGTTCCCTCATCTCCGCTGCGGCGGCTGCCGCCCCCCATTCCGCGGCGGCTGCCACCGGCGACATAGCCATCTCCAGCTCGAACGGCCTCGCCTGCTGCGAACGCGTCATCGCGGGCGTTAACCTGCCGGAACTCGACCCCGAAGACAGCGGCGTCGGCTACGGCGGCCTTCCCAACGAAGACGGGGTCGTCGAGTTGGACGCCTGCGTCATGCACGGCCCTACCCGGCGCGCGGGCAGTGTCGCCTCGCTGCGCAATATCAAGACGCCGTCGAAGGTCGCGCAGTTGGTGATGGAACGCACCGACCACGTCATGCTCGTCGGCGAGGGCGCCCTGAGATTCGCCAAGGCCCACGGCTTCGCGGAAGCCGACCTGCTCACCGACAAGGCGCGCCTCGCGTGGCTCACCTGGAAGGAGTCGCGCGACACCGACTGGGGTCCCGGCCTCGACGCGCCTCCCGCCCAACAGGAAGCCCACAAACAGGGAGCCCGGCTGCGCCGCCGATTCCCCGACGCTAGGCCCGAGTGGTTCGCCTGGGCGCGCCGCGTCGCCGCCGACCCGCCCAAAGGCACGATCAACTGTCTGGCGCGCAACCGCAAGGGCGAGATGTCCGGCTGCACGACCACGAGCGGCCTGGCGTTCAAGATCCCCGGACGCGTCGGCGATTCCCCCATCATCGGCGCCGGGCTCTACGTCGACCAGGACGTCGGCGCGGGCGGCTCGACGGGCCGCGGCGAAGAGAACATCCGCGTCGCCGGCGGCCACACCGTGGTCGAGAACATGCGCCACGGCATGAGCCCCCGGGATGCCTGCCTCGACGTGCTCAAGCGCGTTTCGCGCAACTACAACGACGACCTCGAACGCCTCCAGGCCATCCACATCGGCTTCTACGCGCTGCGCAACGACGGCGAGCACGCCGCAGCGTCGTTATGGTCCTACCGCACGCGCGCCGGCAAGCCCCGCGTCCCGCAGTACGTCGTCAACGACGGCTCCGGCAGCCGCCTGGTCGACGCGGCCTATCTCTACCAACGGGATTAGTTCCCGGTCCCACGCGCGGCCCTCGTTTGTTATTTGCCGTTTGGAACGTCAAAGGCCGGTGATCCTCAGGGAAGGTCGCCGTGCGTGGCCTGGGGCTTGGGGCGGTCCGGGTGAGACGAAATGAGACGAAATGAGACGGTTTTGGGCTTTTTGGTGGGCGTGGGCCGTGGCTGGCCGAGAAGGAGTTGGCCCCGAGTGTCGGTAAGAGTATTGACACGGCCGGTCTGGGCACCCGCGCCACATCGGCGGTGGTGCTTGGGCTGGGGGTAATAGGGCAGGTCGAGCATCGCACCCACTCGCTTGCGCTCGGGGCTCGGTTCGGGCGGGCCGGGCGCACGTGTGCCCCTGGGCGCGCCTTGGCGGCGCGGTCGCGGTGATGTATGCCTGTCGAAACCCAACCTCCAATACCTTCAAGAAAAAGAGGGCCCTCTGGCTCCAGTCTGTGTCAACCTCAGCGGCCCGCTCAATAT